>CBDUBU010000098.1:0-13348 GCA_965365465.1 uncultured Rhodothermaceae bacterium | reverse complement strand
GCATCACGCTGGGCTGGTACGAGAGCGAAATTATTCGTCGCACCGATCCGCAGGGACGGCGCTTGCGCGCGTTTTTTCAGGATGAGATTGCCCGTCCGTTGGGGCTGGAGTTTTACATCGGACTACCTGCGGAGATACCAGATTCGCGGGTTGCGTCCATAAAAAGCTATCACCCGCTCCAGACGGTCTTGCACCTCGGCGAGCTGCCGGGGGGGCTGGTGGCGGCCTATATGAACCCTCATTCTCTTACGGCCAGAGCTTTTAGCAACCCCCGCTTGCGCCGACCCGGCGATTTCAACTTGCCGGAGGTGCGCTCCCTGGAGATTCCTTCAGCCACGGGAGTTGGCCTGGTCCGCAGTCTTGCTCGCGCGTACGGCGTGTTTGCAACGGGGGGGAAGGAACTGGGTTTGACGGCAAAGACCATGCAGGCGCTGACGTTGCCTGCCGCGCCCCCGGCGTCCGGCAGTTTCGATGAAGTGCTTCGCGTCGATAGCGCCTTCTCAATGGGCTTTATGAAGCCTTTCCCCGGCTTCCCGTTCGGAATGAGCGAGCGCGCCTTCGGAGCGCCGGGAGCAGGGGGCTCTTTTGCCTTTGCCGATCCCGATGCACAGATCGGTTTTGCCTATGCGCCCAATCGCATGGGTTTTTATCTCTGGGATGATCCGCGCGAAAAGGCCCTGCGCGACGCGCTATACCGATGCCTGGGCAAACTGGATTTTGCACATCTGCCAGGGCAGCGAGGAGCCACACATGAGCAGGCAGCACGCAATGGATGAGCACAAGCATACGCGCGACCCCCGGCGTCGGGCAATGGCCGTAAGTTTTTCAATCTCTTTCCTGATGCTGGCAGGCAAGCTCACGGCTTTCTTTCTGACGGGGAGCGCCGCCATTTTTTCGGATGCCGCAGAGTCGGTGATTCATTTGCTGGCTACCGCTTTCGTGGGTTTCAGCCTGTGGTATGCCGTTCAGCCTCCAGACACACAGCATCCCTACGGACATGGCAAGGTGGCCTACTTTTCCTCCGGTTTCGAGGGCAGCATGATCCTGGTGGCTGCACTCGCCATTCTGTATTCCTCGATCCGCTCCCTTATCGAGGGAACGGAACTTCGACAGTTGAATGTCGGGCTTCTTCTGATTGCGGGGCTTACTCTCGTAAACCTGATCCTCGGACTGTATTTGATGCGGGTTGGAAGAAAGCACAATAGTCTGGTGCTGATCTCAAACGGCCAGCACGTTCTTACCGATATGTGGACTAGCCTGGGTGTTGTAGTAGGTGTAGCGCTGGTCTGGCTGACCGGCGTAGCCTGGATCGACCCGGCGGTGGCAATTCTGGTTGCGCTGAACATTCTCTGGACAGCCTTTAAGCTCCTGCGGCGCTCTGTGGAAGGGTTGATGGAAAAGGCGGATGCCGGGGACACGGAAGCCATCCTGAGCAAGCTGGATCACGCGGTAAAAGATCATTTGATCTCCGGCTTTCATCAACTGCGCCACCGCCGGGTTAACGATCAGATCTGGGTAGAGTACCACCTGCATTTCCCGAAGGATCTCAGCATTACCGAAGCGCACCAGCGGGCGCATGAAGTAGAGGACACCGTTGTTTCCGTCTTTCCTGACGATCAGGTTCACGTGACGGCGCACCTGGAACCGGATGTGCATGAGGAGGCGCATCCGGCCGGGCATATCGAACCAATCGATCCGCTGGTTCGAGAGTGACGCCGCGAATGCCGTATCTTGGCAGCATGAACCAGCTATCCAGAAGCCCCCTTTCAAAACTCGATCCGCCCATGGCGGTGCGCGCGACCGCCGTGCATCATCTGAACCGGATCGAGCAGGAAGGAGCCTTCGTCGGGCTGGTCGCTCAGGATGAAGTGCATCCCTCCCTCGATGCGCGGGAAGAACGACAGTTGACGGAATATGTGGCAGGCATCACACGCCAGCGCAGGTGGCTCGATTTTCTGATTGCGCACTTCTATCGGGGCAAGCTGGACAAGATGGAACTTGCGTTGAAGCAGATTCTTCGCATTGGTCTGTACGATCTGCTGTTTCTGCACACACCCTCCCATGCTGCGGTGCATGAAGCTGTTGAACTGTCGAAGCGGATGGTGCGGAGTCAGGCCGGCGGCTTAGTAAATGGCATCCTCCGGAACGTTCTGCGCAATCTTGATCATCTCCCCCAGCCTGACACGGGAGAGATCGGAAGGGACCTGGCTATTCTGCATTCCCACCCGACCTGGATGGTGCGGCGCTGGCTGGTTCGCTTCGGGCGTGAGGCGACGGAAAGCCTGCTGATCTGGAATAACACGCGCCCTGTGTATGGGGTTCGCGCAAACCTGCTGCGCGCTTCCGTAGAATCCTTCCATCACCGTCTGAATGAATCCGGGATCGTCTGGGAGCCTTCGCCTTATCTGGACTCCTTTGTTCGCTTGCCGAGGTTGCAGCCTCTTGTCGAGGGAGGCTGGCTGTCTGAAGGATGGTGTTCCGTGCAGGACGAAAGCGCAGGACTGGTGGTGCGTCTGGCCGCCCCCCGTCCCGGAGAAACCGTGATAGACACCTGCGCGGCGCCTGGTGGAAAAGCCCTCTATGCCGCGCAACTCATGCAGAATACCGGCTCCGTTCGTGCTTATGATGTCCATCAGACGCGGCTCCGGCTGGTAGATCAGGCCGCAGAAAAGCTGGGCATTACGATCATCCGGACGGAAGCAGGAGACCTCCGGCGCCTTCCCGACAGGCCGGGCGTGGAGCAGGCCGACCGGGTGCTGCTGGATGCTCCCTGTACGGGCACGGGGGTGCTAGCCAAACGCGCCGATCTACGCTGGAATCGTTCGCCTCAGGAGATGGAGGAAATCGTCCGCCTTCAGGATGAATTGCTGGACGCGGCTGCCCGGCTCGTTCGCCCCGGCGGGTTGCTGGTATACAGCACCTGCACGATGGAACCGGAGGAGAATGAACTTCGTGTAGCTGCCTTTCTGGAGCGTCATGCTGAATACGGGCTGGAATCTGCGGCAGGGTATGCTCCGGATGAAATGGTAACCCCGCGAGGGTGTTTTGCCAGTTTGCCGCACGCGCATCAGATAGATGGCGCTTTCGGAGCACGGCTTCGGAAACGCGCCTGACGCAGGCAGGCTGGTCAATCCTTGCCCTGTGGAACTTCGTCCCCCAGTTTCTGAAAGACATAGAACTTCAGGTACTGGGTCTCCGGCATTGATACGAGCACGGGATGATCGGGGGGCTGCGAACCCCGATGCAACAGGCGAATTTGAGATCCCGTACGCCGCGCGGCATAGAGCACTACTTTCAGGAAATCGCTTTCATCGATTGCCTGAGAGCAGGAGGCCGTAGCAAGGATGCCCCCTGCATCCAGCATTTGCAGCGCATTGATGTTGATGCGCTGGTAGGCTTTCAAGGCAGATTCTACGTGGCGACGGCTTTTGGCAAAAGCAGGAGGATCGAGGATAATGAGGTCGTAGGCATCGCCCGCTTTTGCCATCTGGCCGAGCCGGTCGAGCGCATCGGCCTGTTCGAGGGTTATCTGGTCACGCAGGTTGTTTCTCGCCGCGTTTGCGGAAACACGTTCAAGCGCCTGCGACGATACATCCATCATGTGTACGGAGGTTGCGCCGGCAGCGGCGGCCTGAAGTCCGAAGCCGCCGTCTGCGCAAAAAACATCCAGCACGCGGCGTCCGGGCGCAAAGCGCCGGATCATCTCCCGGTTGAGCCGTTGATCCAGAAAGAAGCCCGTTTTGGGGCCGTTCAACGCATCCACCGAGAAATGCACCCCGTTTTCTTCAAGGGCAACAGGCTCGTGGTAGGCGCCGCGAAGCACGCCCTTTGCTTCCTGCAACCCATCTTTGGCGCGCAGCCAGTTATCGTTGCGCTCGATGATGGCAGAAGGGTGAACCAGTTCTTCCAGCGCATTGAGTATCCAGTCGCGGCGCTGTTCCATCCCGAAGCTCAGCGTTGTCCATGTGAGCACGCTCCCATACCGGTCGATGATGGTTCCGGGGAACCCGTCGCTTTCGCTGTAGACCAGGCGGTAGTGGCGAGCGTTCTGAAAGGCCGTTTCGCGGTGCTGCAGAGCACGCCGCAGCCGCTCGAAAAAGAAGGCCTCGTCGATGACAGCGCCCGGATCGCTCGTTAGAAAACGCAGGGCAATCAGGGAACTGGCATGGTAGAGGCCAAGCCCGTACACATATCCATCTGACCCTGCTATCTCGACTATATCGCCGGAAGCAGGGTTTCCGGACACTTCCTGAATCTGGTTGGCAAATACCCACGGGTATCCGCGAAGAAGCATTTTTTCCTGTTTGGGACGTAGCGTCGCGCGCATAAAGGCTTTGTGTTGATTGAAAAACAAAGGGCGCAGATCAAGGCGTTCTCAAAAAGCTCGTAAAAGAACTCGCCAATAATAAGTATCTTTCAAAGAATTCCGCTCAGGGCTTTCTCCCTGTCAAGGCGTGCCTGCTCCGCGAAAGCGATTACAGGATGGATTCCCTTGTTTGCAAAACAATTACTGGAACTGCATAGCACTTATGGAAGAAAAAGGGAAAATGCCTTCCGTCGGAGATCCGGCTCCCGACTTTGAAGGCGCCACCCAGGACGGAGATACCCTGCGTCTGAAGAATTACCGGGGGCGCAAGCTGGCCCTGTATTTTTACCCGAAGGATGAGACACCCGGTTGCACCAGACAAGCGTGTAGTTTACGCGACGATTACCGGCATCTGCTCGGCGCCGGCATTGCCGTGGTCGGTGTTTCAGGAGACGATGTCGCGTCGCACAACCGGTTCGCGGAGAAGTATGAACTTCCTTTTCCGCTGGTGGCGGATGCCTCTCATGAAATACTGAACCAGTATGGCGTATGGGGGGAACGCACGCGCTACGGACGTAAATCGATGGGCGTGGCCCGCACCACTTTTCTCATCGACGAGGAGGGCACTATCCGGGATATCATCAAGCGTCCGAAGGTGGATGAACACGGCCAGGAGGTGCTCAGGCGCTGGGAACGCATTAGCTAGACCCTGCTGCTCAAGGGAGAGAATCAGCGCCCCGCCGCAACAGGAAAGGAGGGCCGCCTTGCGGATTGAGCAGTATGATGGTGGGTGTTTTTAATGACGGCCGCGGCGCCGCAAACAGAAGTTCATCCCGAAGGTAGGACTCACAGCTATCGCCGTTTGCGTCATGGCGGAGCCAGAGCACCGTCGTATCGCGAGCGACTCGGTAGTCGAGTTCAAAATCGTGGTCATCACACCCTCCCTGATAGGCAACGCTTATATTGAGGGTGTCGTCTGCAATAAAGGGCAGCATCTCCGGTTCGGCCGGAGCGCTGGTGGTGAGGATTTCATAAGCGTCTCCGAACGTGTGGGGGGAAGGAGTTTCTGCTGCGGGAGGTTGGCATCCGTTGCCGAAAAGCATTGCCCAAAAAAGGAGTGTAAAAATAGCCGGATGCCTGGTTGCACAGAGACCTGAAACGATTCTCATGCAGAAAGAACTTGTTTTGATGTTCCGGTTGAGGGCTGTACGAATGACAGAGGCGCGCCGTTGCCGGCGAACCAGCAAACGATAGGCTGAGCGATTCCTGAATCTAGTAAATACGATTTTGATGTTGCACGAAAAATACGAACCGGTTATCGGTCTGGAGGTTCACTGCCAGCTTTTGACGGATTCAAAAGCGTTCAGTCCTGAATCTGCCCGGTTTGGAGCCGATCCCAACACCCATGTGGACCCCATCAGCCTGGGACACCCGGGCGTCTTGCCGGTTCTGAACGAACGCGCTGTCACGTATACGCTGCGTGTGGGGCTGGCGACGCATTGCAAGATTGCTCCGAGATCCATTCTTGCGCGAAAGCACTACTTTTACCCCGACCTTCCGAAAGGCTACCAGATCTCTCAGTACGAGACGCCTATCTGCTATGGCGGCTTCGTGGAGATTTTCACCGGGGAAGACGAGGGCCTGGCGAATCACGCCCATCTCAAGCGCATCGGCATCACGCGCATTCACATGGAAGAAGATGCCGGCAAATCACTGCATGACCAGGATCCGTACAGCACCTTGCTGGACTACAACCGGTGCGGTGTGCCGCTTATCGAAATTGTATCTGAGCCTGACATTCGCTCGGCGCGTGAGGCATCGCTGTATCTCCAGAAGATCCGGCAGATCGTGCGTTACCTGGGTATTTGCGACGGCAACATGGAGGAGGGATCGCTGCGCTGTGACGCCAACGTGTCGATCCGGCTCAGGGGAAGGCAAGAGTTGGGAACGAAGACGGAAGTCAAGAACATGAACTCGTTCCGCAACGTCGAGCGTGCGCTGGAATATGAAATCAACCGGCAGATCTCACTGGTTGAAAGCGGCGGTCAGGTGATTCAGCAGACACGGTTGTGGGATGCCAACCAGTTGGAGACGCGCCCCATGCGGTCGAAAGAGGAGGCGCATGATTACCGCTATTTCCCGGACCCGGATCTGGCGCAGGTGGTCGTGGATGAGCATCTGCTGGAGCGCGTCCGGGCCTCCTTGCCAGAAATGCCGGAAATGCGGCGGGAGCGGTTGATGCGTGAACTTGGGCTTCCTTCGTATGATGCTGCTCTCTTAACCGAAGATCGCGGCATCGCAGACTTTTTCGACGCGACGCTGGACGCGCTTTGCAAGCACGCAGGCGGCGGCGACACGCGGGCGCAGGCCAAAGCCGTCTCTAACGTGTTGATGACGGATGTGTTGAGGGTGCTCAATGAACGAGGCATCTCTGTGGAATCTTTTCCCATTGATGCAAATCGCCTGGCTGTACTGATTCTGATGCGCTTGCAGGATCAGATAAGCTCGACGGGAGCGCAGGAGATTTTCAATGAAATGCTGACGGATACGCACTCCCCGGAAGAAATTGCGCGGAAGCGAAATCTGATTCAGGTTTCTGATGAAGGCGCGCTTGTTCCCATCGTGGAAGGTGTGCTTGACGAGAATCCGAAGCAGGTCGCGCAATATCTTGGGGGCAAGCAAAGCGTGATAGGGTTCTTCATTGGCAAGGTGATGCAAGCCTTTCCCGGTTCACCGGATCCCAAACTCGTACGTAAACTGCTGGCTGAAAAGCTGGAGTCCAGAGAAGCCTGACCTGTTTTTTATGTCTGAACCGACCTCATTTTGCAAACATACCGGCTTTTTAGCCCTGGCCGTTGCCGCTGTGTTGTTGCTGGCCTCATGCACCGGAAACGAGCCTACTGATACGGAAGGGATTAACAGCTACCTGGAAGGGCAACTCAGTGTCCTGGCAGAGGTTGATTCGGTTCAGGACTACCGAGGATTCGAAGTGCTGGTCGTTTATCAGGACGACGAGAAAGTTGATACGCTCGGATTTGCAGAAACAGACAGCGCAGGGGTTTTCAGAATGGGCGTACAGGCGCCGCGTCCAGGCATTTACCCGCTGATTATCAGCCGTAACGGGACGATTCTGGCAGTCGATGAACTGGCTGTGGCGGAAGGGGACTCCGCAACGGTGCAGGCATCGTTTCCGCAAGGCAACCGGCCGTTGCGAATTCGTTCGCAAGAAAATGCAGCCTGGATGGCGTACCGGAACACGAAAGCCCAGTACAACCAGGCTATAGCACGCCTGGTGCAAGACGGACAGTATAGTCCCCAGGATATGGCGCAGAGCGTGGGGCAGACAGCCTCGATCCTGTGGAGTATGCGCGAAAACTATGCGCGCACTCTGGGGGCTGATCTGGCATCCGCAGAGTCGGCCGTAATGATGGAAGGGTGGAATGACTCGCTGGTTGTCGCACGGGCCGGTGTCATCGAGCCGGAGAATGCTGGTTTCGTACAGGTAGCGCGGGCAGCCCGGCGCGCCCAGTCGCGTCTGAAAGGCGCACCGGCGGGCCTGGATCTCCTGAAGGAATTCATTGCAAGAGCACGGGATGACGAGCAGCGGGCGGCGCTGCACTCGGAACTGGTGATCGCGTATCTGGAAAACGACCAGCCGGAGGAGGCGCAGGAGGCTGCGCTGGCCCTCGGGCGCGATTATCCGGATACGGAATGGGCTGCCTGGGCCAGGAATGTCGTATATGACTTCGAGAACCTGATGCCAGGTATGCAGGCGCCGGACTTCTCGCTCACAACAACCGGCGGAGATACCCTGACGCTTCAGCAATTACGCGGCAACTACGTGCTGCTTGAATTCTACGCGCCGGGTGAGGAGACGTACCAGCGCGAACTGCCGGCGCGTGCTGCCTTGTTCGCGGCAACGCAAGGCGAGCCGTTCCGGATCGTTTCTGTATCCATGCAGCCTGATTCCCTGCTGAACGAGGCCTTTGTGGAGGGCCGCACATTTCCCGGCATTCACGTATGGGAGCCTAATGGCTTGCATAGTCGCATTGCCAATCAGTATAACGTCCACCTCCTTCCGCGACGTTTTCTGATCGACCCCGATGGTAAAATTTTGAGTAAGTATGAGGGAAGCGGGATGGTGTCGCTTCAAGAGGAAGTAGCTTTCCTCCTCAGCCGCAAGGATCAGCCGAGTTAGCCTGATTCTTACTTTCGTTCATCTATCACAAAACATCATTTGATATGCTTATTGCGGGAAACTGGAAAATGAACACGGACCTCACAGAGGCCAAACAGCTTGCTTCAGGCGTTGTGGATGTAATCGGAAATCCCGGTGAAGTTCAGGTTGCCGTCTGTCCGCCCTTTGTCAGCCTGCACGCAGTAGCTGATGCGTTGCAGGGTTCACCGGTGCGCCTCGGCGCTCAAAACATGCACTTCGAGAAATCAGGCGCCTATACAGGCGAGGTCTCTGCCGCCATGTTGCGCTCGGTGGGATGCCACTATGTGATCCTGGGACACTCGGAGCGCCGTCAGTATTTCGGAGAAACAGACGAAGGGGTAAACAAAAAAACCAGGCAGGCCATGGAAAACGGCCTCGTCCCTATCGTTTGTGTGGGAGAAACGCTGGAGGAACGCGAAGCCGGTCGGGAGGAAGAAGTAGTGCGTACACAGGTCGAAGGCGGGCTGAAGGACATCGCAGTAGAGGATGCATCTGCGCTTGTTATTGCTTATGAACCGGTATGGGCTATTGGCACGGGTCGTACGGCTACGCCTGAGCAAGCACAGGATATCCATGCTTTCATTCGCGGTCTGCTTGTTGAAAAGTATGGCGAAAGCGTCGCAAAAGGCATCCAGATTCTGTATGGCGGGAGCATGAAGCCAGGCAATGCCCCGGAGCTTCTGGGCAAGCCGGATGTAGACGGTGGGCTGATCGGCGGGGCTAGCCTGAAAGCCGAAGACTTCGTTGCGTTGGTTCGTGCCGCACAGGAAGTTGATTGACGATGGCTTGCCGACCTCTACCGGCTCTTTCCCGGATGGAGTTTTCGGCATAACGGGCATGGTTGCGCCGGCCTCTCAAGATCGGCGCAACCGCCGTCTGTTTTCGTTCAACCTGATTGCCCATGGCCAAACACCGTTCATGCTTGATGTATGATGGCGGGGTGCAATCGAACCGAACAGGCGGGAGAAGGGTAATTGTAGTGATAGCGCGTGTATTTTTATTTGTCATGTAAGGCGCTGCGCTCAGATACTCGTATGGTCAGACCTGCCTTTGTTTTTGTTTTCTGCCTTGTGGCTTTTGGCGTATCTCTAATGCTACAGGGATGCTCCGGAGTGTCTCAAATAGATACTGCGAACGCTGGCCGCACGAGGACATACGAACCGGGGCTTCCAAACTTTGACATGGAAGCCATTGCCACACAACGCGAAGGCGTTCCAGGCATAGATCTTTATTTGAGCATCCCGCATATCTCCCTTGTCTTCCTGTATACCGGCGATGAATACATCGCGCAGTATGAAGCAATTATCCGTCTTCTGGACCGCAAAAGTAAAAAGCTGGTTCGAGAACAAGCATTCGTAGATACGGTGCGGGTAGCAGACTACGCTGCCACGCAGCTTTTCCTGCCTCTGGTTCAGATGCGCCGCGTGGAGGCGGCGCCGGGGCAATACATCGTAGAGGTTACCGTAGTAGACAGACGCAGTGAAAAAGAGGCCGAGCGTCGGCAGGCGGTAGCCGTGATCGGATCGGATCGCGCCACTCCGTTTCTTAGCCGGATTCACCTGGAAGGGCGCAGGAACGACGGCCCTTTTGAGCCTGTCGTTTCTCTCTACGTGCCTGCCGATATTGATTCGCTGCGGGCAGACGTGGAGCTTTACAACCTCCATGAAACAGACAGCGCGGAGGTTCGGATGCGCCTCCTGCGCTTCGAGAGCGATACGAGTACGGCCCTCTCTCCTTACTGGCTGGGTCCTTCCTTTGGATCTTTGACGTACCGGGGAGTGCAATATGATCGCGCCGATACCATACAGGTGACGCGGCGTCCGCTCGAAGGAATCGATGAAAGCATTGCCGTTTCTTTCATTCTGCCTCCACTTCTGGAAGGAATCTACCGGGTAGAGATGCAGGTGCGTATGCATCCTGTGGGAGGGGAACCGCGTGTTCTTGAACAGGAACGGGATTTTTCCGTCACCCCGGCAGGATTTCCGCAGATCACGACGCTCGATCAGATGATTCAGGCGCTCATTTACATTGCTTATGAGCGAGAGGTGAAGCTCATTCTGGAGGCCGAGACGCCCGATGAAAAAAAGCGCAGGTTTGACGCTTTCTGGGGATCGCTGGTCGAGAATAGAGAAGTGGCTGCGAACCTGATAAAGCTGTACTACAGCCGGATCGAGGAAGCGAATCTCCTGTTTACCAGTCACAAGGAAGGGTGGAAGACGGATCGCGGGATGGTCTATATTATGATGGGCGCTCCCCTCTACGTCGAGAACACAGTAGAAACCGAAACATGGCGTTACAGCTATGGCGACTATAACCCCTTGAATACTTTCGTGTTTGAACGTAACCAGCTATACGACTCGAATGAAACGTTCGAGAGTTATCTGCTGCAACGTCATCCTTATTACGAGCAGGTGTGGCTGCGGGCGCTGGAACGCTGGCGGAAAGGGCAGATGCTGTAGGCCGAAGGGTGCGGCTATTTCTTTGGAGTGCTGCTTGCTTCGCTCTTGGCGGCTTCGGCGCCCGGACTGCTTTCTTTGGTTTCCTTGCTCTGGGCCGAGCCGTTCGAGCCGCCTGCGCTGCTCTTGGTGCGGGCATAGTCGGTCAGGTAGAACCCGCTTCCTTTGAAGATCAGTCCGGCTGTTCCATTGATGACCCTCGTTACCGGCTGTCCCGTGTCTGGACATGTTTCCAGGGCAGGTTCCGTGATCCGTTGCTGGATATCGAACGTGCTGCCATCCTCACGGCGGTAAGTATATGTCGGCATACTAGCTCTATTGCATTAGATGAGTGAGACAATCTGTCACTTGCTGACAGAGACGCCGCAGGGCGTGCTGTGTAAAGCACAAAACAAATTATGTTCCAACTAGCACCGGCAAAGCCGGAAATTCGCTCTCGAAGACAGGCTAGCGCCCGGCATGGATCGGGAGGACAGGTTCGAGAGTGGGAATCATGGCTTTGTATGCAATGTCGGCAAGTTTGGAGCGCACCGGGCCGATCCGGTTGTTTTCCCGTGTGGGATAGACGCGGTTGGTCAGCAGGACGACGAATAGTTCTGCTTCCGGATCTATCCATAGGGAAGCGCCGGTAAAGCCGGTGTGCCCGAAACTGTGGGGGCCAAAGAACTGTCCGGCAGAGGAGAATCCTTTGGTGTTCCGGGTATCCCAGCCGAGCGCCCGCGTCCCGGAAGGCGTGATACGGGTAGTAAATAGTTGGATCGTCTCCTGCTTCAGGAACTGCTTTCCGTAGATACGGCCTTCATTCAGGAGCATATAGGCAAATCTGGATATGTCTTCAGCTGTAGAAAAGATACCCGCATTTCCGGCAATTCCGCCCAGGAGGTAAGCAGTTTCGTCATGCACCTCTCCCTGAATCAGGCGCTTCCGAAACAGGTTGTCTATTTCCGTTGGCACGATCAAGGAATCCGAGCCTGCTCCAACAGGGCGGAACCCCGTGCTCCTCATTCCCAGCGGTTCAAAAATGGTCTCGCGCGTATAGTCGGCAAAATTCTTTCCGGTGATTCCTTCGACGACCAGCGCGATCGCAATCATTCCCAGGTCGCTATACCGGGTGTCTGTGCCGGGCTTGTACTGAAGTTTCTCAGACATGATGGCATCGACGACCTCGTCGCGTGTCTTAAGCCCCATGGTCTGAAATGGTCGAAAGGCGGGCAGGCCGCTGCTGTGTGAAAGTAACTGGCGGATGGTGACCTTTTCTTTCCCGTTCAGCGCGAAAGCCGGAAGGTAATACGCGACCGGAGCATCGAGGTTGATGCGCCCGTCCTCGTACAACTTCATCACTGCTGTCGTCGTAGCTATGACTTTGGTAAGGGAGGCAATGTCAAACAGCGATGATGGCACGACGGGGTGCATCGACTCATAGGTAAATCGACCATAGCCCTGTAGTTTTGCGAGCACGCCGTTTCGACCTATGGCAACGGCGGCTCCCGGAAAGGCGTGCGCTTCAATGGACGCATAAATGAGAGAGTCTACGGCAGCCAGCCTGTCTGCATCCATTCCGGCTTCGCTGGGATTGCCATAGCGGAGCGCTACCTGTTCCTGCTGAATTCCCGCACCATAGCCGTAAAGGGCCAGCGTTTCTGTAGACAGCGTGCCATGAAAGCCCCTTTCCCCAAAGAGCGCCTGCACGGCAGCGCTCTGGGTGTCAGGATCGGAATCGCCGGCGACGATATAGACCGAGGGTTGTTGCAAATCGCTAATGGCCTGCGGATACCCGAACGAGATCAGTATGATGGGGGTGGCGGACTCTGTGAGATGGCGCAGCAAGGAGCGCTGCGTTTCGGTGAGCGCCTTCGCGTAGGTTGTCACGATCGCAAGATCTGCGCTGTCGGCCTGCACGGTCAGGTCAGCGGCGCCTTCTGCGTGGGGGCCGTAGGCATGGACAGACAGTTGAGCTTCCTCGACACGCTTCACCAGTTCTTCTAGAAAGCGCTTCTGCGCTTCTGGATCGTCATCCGTCAGGGCGACAGCAAGGATGCTGCGAGGGCGCTCGATAATCGGGACAAGCTCGTTTTCGTTATGCAAGAGTGTGAGGTAGACCCGTTCATCTCCGTCGATGGGAGCAGAGAGGGAGAGTCGCGCAGGCGCGGTATTACGTGTCGTCTGAGGCGGTTTGGGCGGTTCAGGATGGCTGATCTGGCGAACTGTCCTTAGCCGGAGAGGGAACTCATAGGCAACGTAGGCTCCCGATCCCACCACAAAGATCGCAGCCAGAAGAAACAGAGTGAGGCGTAGCGTGCTTCGACGGTTCATCATTTCCGGATCAGCATCTATAGACCAGGCAGCAGACAAAAATCTCACTACTAG
>CBDUBU010000097.1:0-13432 GCA_965365465.1 uncultured Rhodothermaceae bacterium | reverse complement strand
CTCACGGCTCGGCTGGACGACCTGGAGCAGACTCTGGTGAGAACAAAACAGGGCTATGCCATAGTCCGAGCCATGGATGCACACCAGATCGCAAACGTCTGGAATGTCCGCAATGAGGGACTGGGCCTGATTATGAGCGTCCGAGGCGACCGGAAGCCAGTCGCTTTTATCGAAGATGCCTCCGTTCCGGTAGAGCATCTCGCTGATTACATAGAAGACCTGGACAGGCTGCTCGAAGAGACGGATACGCCGGTTGCGATGTACGCGCACGCTTCAGCCGGCACGTTGCATGTGCGTCCGTTCATCAATACAAAGGACGCACGGGAAGTCGAAAAAATGCGGGAGATTGCAACCGGCTCGATGGAACTGGTGCGGAAGTATGGAGGAGCCGTCTCATCCGAGCACGGTGATGGCATTGCGCGAAGCTGGCTCAACGAGTACCTGGTGGGCGCAGAACTATACCGGGTCTACCGGGAAGTGAAAACCAGTTTTGATCCCGGTGAGATTCTCAATCCCGGTAAGGTGGTCAACGCACCTGCCATGACGGAAAACCTTCGCATGGGCCCCGATTACGGAACGCTTCCCCTGGCGGAAAAAATGGATTTCTCGGAGAGCGGCGGGTTTGCCGGGATGGTAGAGCTTTGCAATGGAAACGGTGCGTGTCGCAAGCTGCAAAGTGGAACCATGTGTCCGAGCTATATGGCTACGCTGGAGGAAGAGCATTCGACCCGAGGACGCGCCAACGCGCTGCGAGCCGCCATGTCAGGAACGCTTCCGCCGGATGCCTTTACCAGCCGGAGGCTGTATGAGGTGCTGGACCTGTGCGTCGCGTGCAAAGGTTGCAAGACGGAGTGTCCCTCCAATGTAGACATGGCGAAGCTGAAAACAGAGTGGCTCAGCCGGTACTGGGAGGCTAACGGTATGCCGCTTCGCGCAAAGCTCTTTGCCCATATGCCGCAAATCGCACGTATGGCATCGGGCAAACTGGCGGCGCCTGTGAACCGGGTAAATAGCAACAGACTGGTGCGTGCATTGCTCACCAGGGCCGGCATTGCCCCGGAGCGCAAGTTGCCTGAGTTTGCGGCGATGCCCTTCAGCACCTGGTTTCACCGGCAGAACTGGCGCACTTCAGGTCCGGAGGTTGTGCTTTTCGCTGATACCTTCTACAACTACAACCATCCGGAGACGAGCCGGGCGGCGGCGCAGTTTTTATACAGGACGGGGCACCAGGTTCATGTACCGGATTCACGTGCATGTTGCGGGCGCCCGTTGCTCTCAAAAGGGCTGGTCGATGAAGCGCAACGCTACGCACAGAGAGCCGTGGAGATTCTGTATCCGTATGTCGAGCGCGGCCTGCCTGTTATCGGCCTGGAACCTAGCTGTATCCTCACCTTCCGCGACGAATTTCTCGCGCTTCTGCCCGGAGATTACCGGGCCGGAAAGTTGGCGGAGGTCACATTTACGTTTGAAGAGTTTGTGGCGCAGCAGTCTGCCTCCGGCGGCAGCCTGGAAGAAGTACATTGGAAACATGACGAACGGCAAATCCTCATGCACGGACATTGCCATCAGAAAGCAATCGTCGGGACAGGCCCGGCAGAGCGAGCGCTCTCGTTGCCGCCCGGTTATTCCGTCAAGACGATTGATTCCAGTTGTTGCGGCATGGCAGGCGCTTTCGGCTATGAGCGGGAGCATTACGATGTTTCCATACGTATGGCTGAACGGCGACTCGCTCCTGCCGTTCGCGCGGCCGCAGAGGATGCCATTATCGTTGCAGCAGGGACTTCATGCCGCACGCAGATCGAGGATACTGCGGGCAGGCGCGCGCTCCATCCGGCTGAAGTGCTGCTTGGCGCCCTGGCGTAAACGAACAAGCGTCACGGCGTCCAGACGTTATCGCTGCGATCTATATCCGGAAACAGGCGCTCTGAGTCGATCTCTACGCGCTGGACTGGCGATGCCACAGGAAGGGAAATGGTCGTCTCGGTGGCGCCGCCAAGCCATAGATCGACCGGCTCTTCCCGGTGGATCGTTTCCCCGTTTTCCAGCGTGACGGTCAGGTGAACGGGCATCGGGGCGAAGCCCTGATCCTCGACGGTTATGTAGGTGGTGTCTCCCTCTGTACGCACGTCTGTAATGGCTTGGTCCAGCGTCCATGTTTCAAAGTACCAGCTTTGCCAGAACCAGTCCAGGTCGCGTCCGCTGATGCGTTCAAAAGTATTGAAAAAGTCGTAGGGGTAGGGGTGCTTATAAGCCCAGGTTTGGATAAAGGACCGGTAGGCGCGCAGGAACATCTCCTCCCCCAGAATGCCTCGAAGGGCGACTAGAAGCGTTGCAGGCTTGGGATACGAAGCGGTCAGGTAGGCGGCAGGCGTGTAGTGGAAGTCTGACCACCGCATGATTTCGCCTTCCAGACCTATCCTCGCTGTCTGGAGGTACGCCTGTTGCTCGATCAGGCTTGCATTCACATCGGGAAAACGGGCGAGCCGCGCCTGATTCTCGGAATAAGTGGCGAAGCCCTCGTCCATCCAGCTATAACGACGTTCGTTGACGCCGGTAATCATCGGGATCCACATGTGGGCCAGTTCGTGGGCTGTGACGTAGTAAAGGGCATCATCTCCGGCGGCGTTGTAATCTCCCATCAGGGTCATCATCGGATACTCCATGCCGCCATTGATAATTCCTGATCCCTCCACGGCAGTCATATGCGGCCAGGGATAGGAATAACCGGTGTATTCCGACAGGAAAGACAGAGCATGTTGCTGGAACCCGGTGACATTTTTCCAGCGCGGCGCCGTTGGGCGGTAAAAGGTATTGATCTTTGCGTAATCAGGGGAGCCGTCTCCATTGCGATCCCCGACAGCAGCTCGTGCAGCGTCCCAATGCGTGCCTCGCGTGGCGCTGAAAGCAAAGTCCCGCACATTGAGGGCAGAGAAAAGCCACTGTAGGCGCCCGCTTTCTCCGGAAAGGGTGACCGCTTCCGTCCAATCTTCGGGTTCAACTACGGACACGGGCAGATCGCTCGCGTGCGCCTCACGCATACGCTCAACAACAGCGGCGGACAGGACGGCTTCAGGGTTCAGCAATTCGCCCGTTGCAGCGACGATCCAGCCGGAAGGAAGCTCTACCGTTACATCATAGTCGCCGAACCCGTAGTAGAACTCCGATTGCCCGAGAAACGGGTCAGCAACCCATCCTTCCACGTCATCGTAGACCGACATGACAGGATACCAGTAGGCCAGGTAGAGAATATCGTCCCGGCTGTAGCCCATGCGTCCACTTGCTCCCGCCTGCGGGATGGCGAAAGACCAGTCGATTTCGATCTCTACTGACGTTTCGGGCAAAACCGGCTGAGAAGGGATAATTGTTAGTTGTGTGCTCGATACGGCGTATCGCGCTCCGGTGGGAGAACTTGATGAGAGGCTCTGACCATTGACGCTGACGCGCTGCAAAGTGATGCCGCCTGTTATCTCGGCCGGTTCGTTGCGGACGGAACCCTGCTTGTGAAGGTTCTGCGCGAGTTCCAGGGAAAGTATATGCAGCGCATCAGGAGAATGGTTTGTATAGATAATCCGCCCGGCGCCTTCCAGCCGTTTTTCGTCTGGATAAAGCCGCGCAGTAAGCTGGTAACTGGTTTCCTGCTGCCAGTAAGCCGGTCCTGGTTCTCCCGTCGTCGTTCTCGTGCCGTTTTCAATGGCTGCCTGAAATCCGGAGGAAAGGCCGATAGCGGAGGGGATGGGTCGCCGGAGCGGAGACTGTGGGGCAGCCGCCTTATTTCCTGCAGACGGAACTTCACGAGGCGCTGTTGCAACGGAACTGTTTTCTGCGATGCTGGCTGCTCCGGCGCAACCGGTCAGGAACAGGATCGTGAGCAGGAAAAGTGTAAGGGAATAGCGCATTTTCAGGCAACAGTAGGACTCGGATGCGAAGCCGTGTATGTTGGGGAACGGAAAGCCGATAAAGCCAGCGCCGAACAGCCTTATGAGGGGGCTATCCGGCGCGTAGTCAGACGTTAGGCATGAAGGAAGGGAAAGGCAGCCGGAATCAGTTGGTGTTCCTGTAATAGGCTGCCAGCTCATCGGCCCTGCTCCAGAGCCTGTTCGCCTCTTGCAAGGTAGGATCGACGCTGTTGTAGATTGGAAGAGCCGTCTCAAGCCCGAAGAGCAGCCTCGCAACATGCGCTTTCAAGCGGGTTTCCAGCACAGGGCGACTTTCCTCAATCTCTGCCGGGGAATAATCCCTTGTCTGATTCGCAGCGTCGGAGGAAGGCTTGACATCTTTTGTCTCCAGATAATCCATGAACTCCTTCCAGGTCTGTTCCGAGACTTCAAAGGAACCCTTGAATTCATCCGTTTTGTTTGCCCAGCGCGTGCGCAGCTCCTGTTCGTGCGTGTTGAACCATTCTCTTGCGAATAGGCCGTCCAGAGCACGCTGCGTAACGGCGTAGGTCATTTTTGTGGTATCCGGAGCGACCACATAATCAGGGAGAATGCCTCCGCCGCCAAAGACCAGGCGTCCGTGATCGGTCTTGAAGGTTAAAGAATCCGGGATGCTTTCAATGTAATCGCCGGGATGGAAGATGGATTCTCGCAAATTCTCGAACTTTTTTTCATAGTAAGCAGCCTGGTCGCCGCTGCTGTAGGGCGTCTGAATGAGGCGGCCTGCGGGCGTATAATACCGTGAGACCGTCATTTGTAATACGCTCCCATCCGTGAGACGGAACTGCTGCTGAACCAGTCCCTTGCCGAAGGTCCGCTGTCCCACAATGAGCGCGCGGTCGTGATCCTGAAGAGCGCCCGCTACGATTTCGCTTGCTGAAGCAGAAGATGGACTCACCAGTACGATAACAGGCTGTTGCTCAAAAATGCCCCGGCTGGTTGAGCGGTGAACGGCATTCAGATTTTTCTGACGGCCCTTGGTGTAAACAATCGTTTTGTCACTATCGAGCATCTCGTCAACGATCTGAACCGCGCCATCCATGACGCCGCCCGGATTGTCTCGCAGGTCAAGAATCAAACGCTCCATGCCCTGTTCGCGCAAGCGGCTCAAATGGTCTGTGAACTCCTGATAGGTAGTCATTGCGAAGCGACTGACCCGCATATACCCGGTCTGGTCGTCCATCATATAGGCGCTGTCAACGGTATACAGCGGGATGCGTCCGCGGATGATCGTGAAAGCGACCGGGGTCCTGACGCCCGGGCGGTTCACGCTAATGTCGACCTTGGTGCCGATGGGACCCTTCAGCCGTTTCTGGACCTCCCGGTTCGACAAGCCAATGGCGCTGGAATCGTCGATGGCAATGATCCGGTCGCCGGCCATCACTCCCACTTGTTCGCTGGGGCCGTCCGAGATGGTGGAAACCACATGGAGGGTGTCGTCGTCGGTTGTTTCTGTACCGTTCGTTGGAATCTCAAACCAGACGCCGATGCCCCCGAATGATCCCTGATACTCTTCCTGGACTTCCTCGATCTCCTCGGCGCTTATGTATACGGAGTGAGGATCCAGATCCTGAAGCATTCCCTCTATGGCATCTTCTGCGATTGCCCTGGAATCGACTTCATCCACGTACTGGCGGTTGATAAAAAGAAAAGCCTCCTCCAGTTTTTCAAGATTCTTTACATCTGATTTGCTGGAGATAAAGGCCTCGAGTTTCACGCCAAGCAAGGCGCCAAGCGTCAGGAGCACGAAAGCTGGTATGATGAAGTACTTTCCGGATTTAATCATAGTGTCTTGCTGAAAAGGACGGAAGCCGATCCGCAGTAGTGTATCTATACAAACAGGTTCCGAACGTTGGCTAATGCATGTAACCAGAGGGCATCTCTATAATTCGCCGTTACGTCCCGTTTTGTTGCGGCAGACAAAGCATTTTGCACTATTCTAGTGACAAGGCAGATTATCACAAGTTACAGCACCAGCGATTCTCTTACGGAGGCAGGAATGCTGAAAGCTGGAGATTTTCTTACCGAAGGCCATTTACCTGTAAAGGGTAAATAGACACTTCGTGGTAAAAGTTTCTTTGTGTCGTTTCTTCCGCTTCTTGCTTCAAACAATAACCAGGCCGGTTGCCGACCCAGGGTTTTTATTCCAAAACTGGCTCCGGTTGTTTGGGGATTGGATCTAATGCTGTACACTGTCTAGCGATTATGGCTACACGTATGCAGGTTGTGTAAACGCAACTACTTCAATAATTGTATTTGCAACGTCATGGATCATTCCTCTGAATTCGCCGGGATCGAAACAATTACCGTTGGAGAAGCGATCGAGCGGTCAAAAACCGTGTCTGATGGGAGCGGCATTACTCTGATCGTCACCCAGGCATCAGGAGATATACAGTATGCAGCATCTGTGGTTGCCCAGGGTTTGAATTATCGCCTGCATCAGGTAAACATGGAAACGTTAATGGGCGACAGCGACGCGCAAACACAAGGCAACCTGCGGGAGGTTTTCGATAACGCCGCAGATGGCGGAATCGTGCTGTTTTTTGACCATGCCGATGCCGTTTTTAATCTGGATGGCGCAGAAAGAGAACCTGATGCCTTAACGCCGGGGGATTATTTTCTGCAGCGGGTAAAGGTCTTCAATGGGATTGTTGTGCTTGCCTTAAGCAGCCCTGAATCCGTAGGTGGATCAGCCGGCGACCGTCCGACCTACATTGTAGCGGCCTGACTGCACAAAGCATCTCTCAGCCGAATTTTCTGATCATACAGGCCGCAACGGAAAGTCATTTCTATCCCATGGTGTTGTAACCTTTCGCAACCCTGATTCGTCTCTCTGGAGAGATGTCTGTACGGCGATTCACAGGGGTAACGTGAGGTAGCGGTGTGTTGCAATCAGGGCGATGGACAAGCAATTTGCTTGCAGACCGGACACATGCGTGGTTTGAAACGCAGGTGCAACGGCATCGGCATCGCATCTACGGCTATGCAGCCCATTACCTCAACGATAAAGACGACGCAGCGGATGTGACGCAGGAGGTGCTGCTCCGGTTATGGACATACAGGAAAACAGTAGATGAAGAACGTTTGCTCGGATGGTTGCTTCGCGTGACCCGGAACGCCTGTGTAGATGTGCTGCGAAAGCGCAAGGCAAGACAGAATCGCTTGTTGGATGATGCTGAGCGTCTGGAACAGGTTGCTTCTCCCGGTCAGACGCCGGAAGGCACGTTGGAGGCATCAGATTTTCGCAGGCATCTGATGGCAGCGCTGGATCGGCTCGAAGAGCCGCATCGAAGCATCGTCATCTTGCGCGAACTCCAGGACATGAAATACGAGGAAATCAGTGAAGCGCTCGAATTGCCACTCAACACGGTCAAGGTCTATCTGCATCGTGGCCGAAAGGCTCTACGGGAGCAATTGAGCAGCCTGTTACAACCTGAGACAATATGATCGATATGGCAAACTCCGATTGTTGGATGTCAGACCGCATTGATGCTTACCTCGACGGTGATCTGACGATAGCTGAACGAGAAAGGTTTGAGCGTTTGCTGGCAGAAGATGATCGCTGCGCGAAAGAAGTTGCGCTTGCCGAACGAATCCGCAACGAGTTTCATCTTATCCCGGAGATGCTGTGTCCGCCCTATGTTGTGCAGGCCGTGCTGGATCAGACGCATAAGGCAGACAGGCAGGAGGGCTTTGCAGCATGGAGCACACGCATCGCGGAATGGCTCCACGCAGTCTGGCAGCCGTCGCTGGCTATGGGGCTTCTACTTGCAATCGTTGTTTCTGGTGCCCTGATCGGGCGCCCGGCGCAGCCGGCAGCGTCTGACGAAGTAGCGTACGCGCTTGCAGAAGTGAAATGGACGCTTGCCTACCTGTCGGATGTGGGCAAACAAACAGGCGAATCAGTGCGGCGCGATGTTCTGGAAGCGCACGTGGTGCAGCCTGTCTACAATGCACTCGGATTGGACATCAAATAACGCATCAAAAGGTTTACAACGAATCGGGGATATACCATGTTAGCGAGAATCATGTTATGCAGCCTGATAGCGCTTGGCATTTCAAGCCGGAGCCAGGCTCAGGGACGGCCTGAATCAGAATCAGGATATGTCGATTTTCGGGAGCTTGACGATTGGTTCGATACCGAGGCCAAACTGGAGATCAATGTGAAAGGAGCGTTGCTCCGGCTCGTGGCTGAAGCATCCCGCAATGAAGACCCCGAACTTGCCCGGTTGTTGAGCCGACTCAAAGGAATTTACGTTCGCGGCTACCCGTTGAGCCGGTCGCAGGCTGGAGCAGTCGGCCGCCGCACCAGCGACTTTGCCCGGCGGCTTGAAGGGCAAGGCTGGGATACGGTGGTTCGCGTCCGTGAAGAGGACGAACAAGTCGATATGTATATCCGCTCAGACGGCGACAACATTGCCGGGCTTGTCGTCATGGTGGTTTCTCCGGATGAGGATGAAACGATATTCGTCAACATCGTGGGAGATATAGATCCTGAAGAAATTGGGCGCATCGGAAGTAAATTTCACATCGACGCACTTGACCGTCCGGAGATAGGGGAGCGCCGAAAATAGCCACGCGACGAGCCGGAAAGGCAACGCCGGCGGAGAGCAATGAAGGCGTTTCATCGCCGTCTTGAACCCAGACAAGCCATGCATCGAACGTTTACCTATTTATGCCTTTTTGCCTTCTCCGTATCGCTTTCCGGATGTTTTTACTCGCGTGAGATCGCTCATACAAGGCGGGAGATTGAACGGACGTATCCGGAAGCTCGTTTTGATCGCTCTTTTGTCGTCTCGCTCGGGCCCTTTTCGCTGCGTACAGTAGGCTGGATCACTGGTCTGGTTCCGGATGAAGATGCCTGGATGGTGCGTTCATATCTGCGCGACATCAGCCGTGTCAAGGTTGGAGTGTATCACACACGCGCTTTACCCACTTCCGGGAGTATGGATCTTTCCAGCCTGGACCGGTTGAGGAAAGATGGATGGGAAGTGGCCGTTAAAGTGAGAGATGAGAATGAACATGTCTGGGTGCTTTACCGGGAACGTCGGCATTTTATAGGAGATATTTACGTGCTTTCGCTGGATGAGGAAGAACTTGTAATTGCCCGCATCCGGGGGAATCTGAGCAGGCTTCTGGAAAACGTGCTGGAAGATCATGCCGACCTCACCTGGATCGAGGATATAGGCCGGTGAGAATGGCCTTGCCGAGGACGGTTTCTGCTTGTCTCCTCTCTTTATTTCATTTCAACGGCGAGACATCTCTGAAGTCGGGCAAAGGCGCGTGTTGTCCCTCAATACGATTATGTATCATTGTATTAGAAACCAGCCGTGACTATTCTCGTATGTGGGGCAACAAGTGGGCGATTGGTTAAGCGCCCATACCGAATCAGAAACTTCAACGCGAAAGAATATGAGAAGCAAAGGTACACTGGCATTACTTGTTATTGTACTCCTGGTGGCTTTTGCCGGATGCGCCGGTTGCAGCACCTACAACAACCTGGTCTCCCAGGATGAGCGTGTGGCGCAGGCATGGGGCGATGTGGAGACACAGTATCAGCGCCGGGCCGACCTGGTTCCAAACCTTGTAAACACGGTCAGAGGGGCAGCCGACTTTGAGCGGGAGACCCTCGAATCCGTAACCAATGCGCGTGCTCGCGCAACTTCGATCAACCTCACGGCGGATGACCTGAGTGATCCTGAAAAGGTCCAGCAGTTTCAGGAAGCACAGACGCAACTGAGCGGTGCGCTCGGACGGTTGCTGGCCGTAGCAGAGAACTACCCGCAACTTCGGGCTACCGAAGCCTTTCGTGACTTGCAGGCCCAACTCGAAGGCACGGAAAACCGTATCACCGTCGCTCGCCGCGATTATAACGAAGCCGTCCAGGTTTACAACACGGCAGTACGTCGTTTTCCCGCCTCTATCATTGCAGGGGTTACCGGATTTGATCGCCGCACGCCATTCGAAGCTGATGAAGGAGCGGAAAGGGCTCCCACCGTTGACTTCAACTCTTGATTGATAGCTATTTCTGGTGGAAGTAGTGTTCACACCGGCGCAACGTCATGGAGGGAGGCAGGCTAACCTGAAAGGGCGCGCCCGCCCCCTTCTGTTTTCTACGCTTGGGGTAACACTTGAGCTTGCTTCGGCATTTTGCCTGGTCTGTCTGTGCCTGATTTTCACGGCGGCAAATGTCTTTGCGCAAGGAGTGGACAACGTCCTTCCCCAATCCGGAAGATGGGTTACGGATCGCGCAGACATGTTATCGTCGTCAGAAGAACAGATGCTGGAGCGCAAGCTGGGTTCTTATGCGGATACGACCTCAACTCAGATCATCGTTGTTACGCTGCCCAACCTGGAGGGTTATGACCCGATGGAATATGCCATTTCCCTCGGGCGCGCATGGGGCGTAGGGCAGCAGGGAAAAGATAACGGCATCGTTGTTCTCGTCTCCAGAGACGACCGCCAGATTGCCATTGCGGTCGGGTATGGTCTCGAAGGAGCCGTTCCCGATGCGATAGCAGATCGCATCCGTAGAAACATTATCGTTCCCCAGTTTCGCCAGGGTCAATTCTATGCAGGTCTTTCGGCAGGCGTTGAAGCGCTCATAGCTGCATCTCGGGGAGAATTTCAGGCTGACGAGATCCGCCGACCAGGCGGCGGGAGTGGAATAGACCCGGCTACCATTTTTGTCATTATGATTATTCTGTTCTTTGTACTCTCTTCTTTCAGGAAGAGGGGCGGCGGCGGAGGTCCTTCCCGGCGGCGGAGCCGGTATGGTGGTCCTCCCGTCATTATCTGGGGCGGCGGTTTTGGTGGTGGAAGCAAAGGAGGAGGATTCGGCGGCGGCTTTGGAGGAGGAGGGTTCGGCGGTGGTTTTAGCGGCGGCGGAGGCAGCTTTGGCGGCGGCGGAGCCAGCGGAGGCTGGTAATCCTCCCGTGCAGCGTCCTCTGGTTTTGCCACAATCTGCCTTCTAAGGTCTTGCTCTCGTCTGAAGTTATAATGAGAATGTGATGTCGCCGGACAGGCTTGCAATATTGCTTTCGTATCTGGAAGAGGATCCCGAAGATTCGTTCACCCGCTTTGCGCTGGCTCAAGAATATCGGAAACGTGGGAATCTGGAACAGGCGCTGATTTTTTTTCAGCGTCTCGTCGAAGAGGACCCGCAGTATGTTGGTACGTACTACCATCTGGGTAAACTGTACGAACAACTGGGTCGCAAGGATGCTGCTGTCCGGGCTTATCAGGCAGGAATACGGGTCGCATCAGAACAACGAGCATATCACGCCTTGTCTGAGTTGCAGGATGCGCTTCTTCTGGCGCAGGGGATCGGGTTTGAAGACGATCCCGAATGATCGTCTCTCTCGAAGTAACCTGAAGACAGAGGCTGCGTATCACCGGGCAAATGATTCTTTTGCGCGGATGATATAATGTATAACCATGCAAAGCGATGTCCCTTCTTCTGTAAAAGCTGTCGATCCCTGGAGAAAGTATCACCAGATAACACGAACGGCTACCTACGGCTTTTTAGCTGCGTTGCCTCTTCTCCTTGCCTATGAAGCACTGATAAATCTGGTGAATTACCGCCAGGCATTGCAAGTGCGGGTAGGGGCGGATGTCTGGATCAAGCATCTTCTGGCCTATTTGGGAGCAGCCGGCTCGCTCGTGCTTAGTGCTGTGGTTTTGCTGATCGGAGCAGGCATTTTCCTGTACGAGCGGAAAAAATCCATTCCGCTCAGAGCACGATATTTTGGGTGGATGGTTGCCGAGAGCGCCTGCTACGCTGTCGTGCTGGCGTTTCTGGTTTCCGGCTTCGTCGGAATGCTGTTTGCGTTTGCGCCTGCAGAACTGAGTCGGGCGCTTATGACAGGAGCGCCGCAGGTTCGGCAGAGCTTCTGGACGCAGCTTGCCTTATCGATTGGGGCAGGGTTATACGAAGAACTCGTGTTCCGTGTGATTCTGGTAGGAAGCCTTTTCTGGTTATTCAGGCGCATACTGCGGCGAACTGATTCGGCCTACATCATCGCCGCTGTGCTGGGGGCCTTATTGTTCAGCGCGGTGCATTATGTAGGCGCGCTGGGAGATGTATTCACGCTCCCCTCCTTTACGTTCCGTTTTTTGTTTGGCCTTGCCCTTAATGCAGTATTCCTGGTGCGGGGGTTTGGAATTGCTGCATGGACCCATTCGCTGTACGATGTGATGCTGGTGACGCACCTTTTGGGTTGAACGTACGAACTACCGGGGAGGGGCGTCGTTTAATTGACAGGCATGAAGCCGTGCCCTTTAATCAGGCATAATGATTCTTAACTGAGCATAGAGATTATGAACAATAGCATCCGAACGGCTGGTTTGATGGCGGTCTTGATCGTGCTTTTTGCGCTGGTTGGACAGGCTATCGGGGGGCAGCAGGGGATGGGCCTTGCTTTCGTCATAGCCATTGCAATGAATTTCGCCAGTTACTGGTTCAGCGACAAGATCGTGCTGAAGATGTACAAGGCAACGGAAGTAGGTCCTAAAGAGGCTCCCGAGTTGTATGAGATGGTTGACCGCCTCAGGCAGCGGGCAAACCTGCCGATGCCCCGAGTTTTTGTTATTCCGTCAACGCAGCCCAATGCTTTTGCGACAGGCCGGAATCCTTCCCATGCAGCAGTCGCTGTCACCAGCGGAATAGTGCGTCTACTGAGCCGGGAAGAACTGGAAGGCGTGATCGCGCATGAGCTGGCTCACGTAAAAAACCGCGACATCCTTACCTCGTCCATTGCCGGAACGATTGCCGCAGCGATTACCATGGTGGCGCGCTTCGCTTTCTTCTTTGGTGGAGGAGACCGGGACAGGAACAACGTATTAGGCTCGCTGCTTATGGTAGTCCTTGCTCCCATTGCTGCAATGCTGATTCAAATGGCAATCTCTCGCGCCAGAGAGTTTGTCGCTGACCACGATGGAGCCGCCATTTGCGGGAATCCTCGTGCGCTGGCGAATGCGCTGGGACGTTTGCAGTCCGGCGCTGAAAGAATTCCAATGGAGGCCAATCCAAGCACAGCCCATATGTTTATCGTAAATCCTTTTGCGGGAGGCATGGGAGGATTGCGAAGTTTATTCTCAACGCATCCTCCCATGGAGGAGCGGATCTCGCGGCTTCTGGAATTAGAGCGTTCTGGGTTTTGAGGCAACCCATCAGCGTAACAAAAAGGAATGGCTGCCATAAAAAATAGTTGATTGCTGGGAACCAATGAATAAGGGGAGGGTTTCTCAGGGCCGCTCGAAAATAGGGCTGTCTGCGGGGTCTCCTTGAAGTATCGTTGAAGCCTGGGGGCGGGTCTTGACCGGCTCACACCGCAGGCCGTAGACTCAAGGCTCTGCTTGAGCGTTAAGGCTCCGCTTGAGCGTCAAGGCGCTGCTTGCCCTTGCAGCGAGGCCGCCTGAAAGCGGCTCTTTTTTTGAAGGGTTTTTTGAAGAGACGGCAAAGACCTTTTTTTCACTTGACTGCCAGGGCGCACGCG
>CBDUBU010000096.1:0-13437 GCA_965365465.1 uncultured Rhodothermaceae bacterium | reverse complement strand
CACCTCGCTCGGCTATACCACCTTCGACCGCGGACAACGCAGTTATACGCCCGCCGACCTTGACGGAGATACCGGCATCACTACCATAGCGGTTGACAGGGCCGCGCAGCTTGGCGTAGTTGTGGTTACAAGCGCAGGAAACGAAGGAACTTCACCATTCGGACTTCCCTGCACCGGCTACAACCGACCGCTAGGGTGCTGGTATCACATCGGGACCCCTGCCGACGCCGACTCTACCATCGCCGTGGGAGCCGTTGCCGCCGATTCGGTGCGCGCCTCGTTTAGCTCATATGGACCTACTGCCGACGGCAGAATAAAGCCCGATGTCGCAGCAATGGGCGTAGGCGTTTACCTCGCTTCTCCCGGAGGATTCTTCTCCAGAGCCAATGGCACTTCGTTTTCAAGCCCTCTGGTAGCCGGGGTCGTTTGCCAGATGCTACAAGTCAATCCTTCGCTGAACCCGATTCAGGTGCGCGATATCCTGCATCTAACCGCCAGCCAGTTCTCCAATCCGGATTCCTCTCTCGGCTATGGCATTGTCAATGCAGATGCGGCCGTTCGAGCGGCTGAACAGATCCCCTCTTCGCTCGATGATGCCCCGATGCTCACGAACAGCATCAAGGTCTTCCCAAATCCAGCATCTGAACGTATACATTTTCTGATTGAGGCTGAACAGGCCATGCTAGCCCGACTTACCCTGTATGATGCTCTCGGGCGGCGCGTGCTTACGCCATACCAGCAGATGCTCCCGGCAGGCAATACTGATATCGTTGTTTCTCTTTCCTCCCTGTCGCCGGGGCTGTATGTCTATGTCATGGAAGGCAGCGGCATTATGCATACAGGAAAACTCATCGTCGCGCCCCGACCCTGAGCGACGGCAACCGCGTATTTTCACGGGATCTATCAGTTCTTACAGTCATTCGATTTCCGACCTTCGCTCTTTTTGAAAATACCTGATGGCGTTTTCTTTCGGACTGAATCCTCTACTGCTGGTCTTATGCGTCCTGCTGGCCGGCGGGTTGACATACTGGACTTACAAGCAAACAATCCCCCCTCTTCCTTCCGGCAAGCGTGTTCTGCTGGGAGGCATCCGTTTTGTCGTCCTTTTTATCGTACTATTTCTTCTTTTTGACCCCATTGTTCGGCGACTGACGCGAGAAGAGCACCCTCCCGTCGTGGCTTTTCTTATTGATTCGAGCCAGAGCATCAGGGTAACCGGTTCGGAACGCGACACGACTTCTGCGACTGTCCCTCAAGACATCCACGCTTTGCTCCAGCAGTTATCTCCCGGGACGATTCCCGGCGAGTCACGTATCTACTCCTTCAGCAGCGGGGTCAAGGCGCATGGAGCCGCAATTTCAGACTGGCTTGACTCTTTAAAATTTAATGGTTCGCGCACCGACATTGCACGGGCGCTCGATTACGTGCGTGAGGATTTAAAAGACCAGAACCTGCGCGGCGTAGTGCTGATTTCAGACGGACAGTATAATACCGGACGAAATCCCCTTTACATCGCAGAGCGATACCCGGTCCCTATCTATACAGCGGTCGTTGGAGATACGACGCAGCGTAAGGATGTCCAGATTCGACGCCTGACGACCAACCAGATTGCCTATGCCGGTGAAGAGCAGCCTGTGCAGGTCGGTCTCCGTGTAGAAGACTTCGAGAGCGAAGAAGTAACCGTATCGCTTGAAGGAAACGGGCAACTGCTGGGGTCAAAGCGCATTCGATTGCCGGACGGCGCCGCAGAAGTGCTTGTGGATCTTTCCTACATACCCACCCAACAGGGACTACAGCCTCTAACAGCAAGCGTTTCCCGGTTGCCTGGCGAAGCCACATTTCGCAACAACACGGAAACAGTCAATGTGCGCGTCCTTCAGCGCAAAAGGCGCACCTTATTGATAGGCGCAGGTCCCGGACCAGATTTTGCCGCCGTCAGACAGATCTTGCAGAAAGATGCTGACACAGAGGTGGCAACATTTGTTCAAAAAGACAACGCAGGATTTTACGAAGGCGCTTTTCCCACCCGGCTTGACACCTTTGACACAATCATAATGGTTGGCTTTCCGGGGCGTTCCGCTAACCCTGCCGCTGTTGAGCGCGTTGTTCGCGCAGCAAGAGAGGATATGCCTCTTCTTTTTCTACTTACGCGCCAGACAGACCTGAACGCACTGGCGCGTAACTTTGGTGAGGTGCTGCCTGCAATTCCTGAAACGATCCGTCGCAGCTTTGTAGAGGCGCAGTTTGCGCCAACTTCCGAAGGGCGCAGACACCCTGTACTCAGCATCCCGGAGGCATCTTCACCAGAAACATGGCTCAGGCTGCCCCCCCTGGCCTACAACGAAAGCAAGTGGCGCGTTACCCCGGATGCACGCATCCTTGCAGCCACCACCGTCCGGGGCGTTCCTGTAAACGACCCTTTACTCATTGTACGCGCCCGTTCCGGAGGGCGCTCAGCCATGTTGCTCGGCGCCGGGACCTGGCGGTGGAAAAACGTACCGGAAGGCCTCGATGCCCTAGCCAACTTCTGGCCGACCCTGCTTTCCAACGCGGTCCAGTGGGTTGCGACCCGCCAGGATGACCGCCCTGTTCGCGTACACCCTGTCCTGGATGTTTTTGCCGGAGGTGAAACCGTTCAATTTACAGGGGAAGTTTATGACGAGAGCCTCAACCCCGTCAGTAACGCTTCCGTAAGTTTAGAGATCATGGCGCCTGACAGCACGCGCTATCCTTATCAGATGCAGCCTGTTGGTAGTGGGCGTTATTCGCTTGATGCCGGCGCCTTTCCGGAAGGGAGCTACAGTTACACAGCGACAGCCATCCAGGAAGGCGCCAACCTGGGGGCCGACAGCGGCACATTCCTTATCGGGTCCGTTACCCTTGAATTTAAGGAAACACGTGCAAACGCATCCCTCATGCAACAAATTGCCCGACGGTCAGGAGGCGGGTTCTGGTCAGGCGCTGATATCGGCGCCCTTCCCACTGCACTTTCATCGTCAGGGGACTTGCTTCCTACCGTAACAGAGGAACAACAGGAATTGGGTCTTGCCCATTTATATGTCTTCCTGGTGATTCTTATCGTTCTGCTTTCTACCGAATGGTTCTTGCGGAAGCGTAGCGGGATGGTATAAACGTATCCAACCTCACATCACTTGAGTTTTTTATTCCTAACGAGGATCTGATGCCCGGTCAAGCGCCCCTTGCGGGACTTCGAGAAGCCCTTCAGGCTTATCTGGATGGCAAAACTGGAATTCGCTTTGCTACACTGGCTCATTTTGCCGAGCCTCTTTTTAATCTTTATGAAATAGATCCGCGAGCCAGCCTCAACACCGATCGTTCGAGTCGTGATGCGGAAGAACTGGCAACACTGCTCTCCGTCCTGGAAACGGCGAGGCTGCTATGGGGGTACTTTTTGCTGGACGAAACCGTTTCTCGATCATACTTTCCAGAGCTTGAGCGTTGCCTGCTGGGGTGCAATGCAGATGAGGAGGAGCGCTCGGATTTCCTGACGCTGCTGAGCATTATGGAGGATCACTATTTTTCAATGGCTGCTACAGAACGAACCGCTGCACGTGTGCCCGGATATGCACTCCCTCCTTTTGGAGCGCTGCTCGAAAATTATGATGCTTCCAGCAGCGCAGGAGAAAGCTTCCCTGGAATAGACACTCGCTACGGCCCGGATGCCCTGGAATTGCCCGACGCTCTTGCCTTGTTTGCCCGTCCGTTGCTGGATAACCTGGAGGCGCTTGATGACCCTGACGCTTTTGAAAACACGCTTGCACGCGCTAACTCCTATTGGGATCTGGCGCAAACACCCCGTGATGCCTTTGAAGTCAGACTCGATCACATCGCCCGAAGCTACGGCCGGACGCCGCCCGAAATGCAGCGCATCAAGCAAGAAGCTTTAGAAATGGTTTCGCGTTTTCATGAGCTTTTTCCGGAAAAGAATAACCACAAGCCATAGGTTTATACGCCTTTTATTGATCCTGAAGGGGGATCCTGCCACAGAGCCCTGCCCGGCGCGCAGTTCGCTGTAAGATTCTCTTTAGCTCCGAACATTTTCAGAATGCCTTATGCCGCGCTCCAATCAGTTACCGACGGTAGACGCCCCCTTGCCGCCTGCCTTCGCAGAAAAGCCGCAAATATCACAGGAGTTATCCTCTTTGTTAGTCTCTGTCCGGCGCCACCTTCATATGCATCCCGAAGTGGGCCTCAAAGAGCATGAAACTTCGGCTTTCATCCGGGAAGTGCTGGAAATGCATGGCATGATCGTCCACGGCCCGCTTGCCGGGACCGGTCTTTATACAGACATCGAAGGAGATTTGCCGGGTCCACGTATAGGCTATCGCGCCGACATCGACGCTTTGCCCATTCAGGACGAGAAAGAGGCGCCTTATGCTTCCACGCACCCAAACGTCGCGCACCTGTGCGGGCATGACGTCCATACCTCAGTGGGAATTGGCGTCGCCCTGATGCTGCACGAGGAAAGACATCACCTTGCGGGTTCGGTGCGCGTTTTTTTCCAACCCAATGAAGAAGGCAATCCGAGCGGCGCTCCGCTTATGATAAGAGATGGCGTGCTGGAGGGGTTGGAGGCGGTCTATGCCATTCATGTGGATCCCACCCTTCCCACAGGCAGGTTCGGACTGATGGAGGGAGCCATTACAGCAGCGGCAGACCGCTTCCGCATCTGCGTTTCCAGCGGGCAGACGGGGCATTCAGCGCGTCCACATCAAACCATTGATACCCTGTGGGTCACTACACAGATTGCAAATGCCCTTTACCAACTCATTGGTCGTGTCACAGATGCACGAAATGCATCCGTCCTGACCATTTGTCGCTTTCATGCCGGAGAAGCCTACAATGTCATTCCGGCTGAGGCAGAGTTTGGGGGAACACTGCGTTCCACCAATCAGGAAGACCGAAAGCAAATCAAGCACCATATTGCGAGAACAGCAGAACAGATTGCATCTATGTACGGCGCCCATATCGAGGTCGCCGTGGAAGATGGTTCTCCACCTGTCGTAAATGATGCACGGCTCGTACAGGTTGTCCGGGAGACCTCTACAGCGCTTTTCGGGGTGGAATCAATCTTCGAAATTCCCCGTCCGAGCATGGGTTCAGAGGACTTTGCATATTACCTTGAGCATATTCCCGGCGCACTCATTCGCGTCGGCACTTCATGCTCTCCGGCAACCAGTTACTCGCTACATCATGCCAAGTTTGATGTTGATGAAGCGTCCATGTCTATCGCTTCTCACCTCATGTCGCGCGTTCTCATTAACTACCTTCACAGCAGCAATTCAGCCGATTGAGTGCATCCAGCCTGCAAAACTGCCCATGCGCTCGGCAGTGTGGTGGTTTGCGGCTTCCTTCCCCAGGCGGCGAAACACTGCTTCGCGCCTGCCTGCCGCGCTCCGGAAGTCCAAGCTCTGCAGCGCCGGCGCGCGCCTTGCTGCTTCAGCCTTGTTTCTCCTGCTCGCCCAGACAACCCTGGCTCAGGTCCACGACAACTTTGCAGACGGCGATTTCACATCACAGCCTATGTGGATAGGCGATGCTGCCGCATGGACTGTAGCTCCGTTCGGTGACGACGCTGCCCTCAACACAAACGGAAGCGCCGTTTCAGATACCATCTACCTTGCCACAGCTTCCCAGGCAGCCTATGGCAAGTGGTCGTTTACCTTCTCTTTCTCAGAGGTGAATCTGAGCAACTACAATGGCGTGCGCGTCTTCCTCATGGCAGACACAAGCAACCTGGAAGGCATCGTAAACGGATACTTTGTCCAGTTTGGCACGAACAACACGGATGAAATACGCCTCTACCGGCAGGACGGACGTTCATCGGAGAGGCTTGAATTGGGGCGCGGCTCGCATCCGGCGCTTCTCAAAACCACATCAACGCTTAATATTGAGGCTGCGCGTTCCCACAATGATGAATGGACATTAACTGTTGCAGGCGACACCATCCTGAGTGCTCTGGACGGAAAGTACAGGTCGAGCGCCTATTTTGGAGTGTGGGTCAAGCACACCCGATCTACCGCGCGGGCTTACTTTTTCGACGATATCGACGTGGAAGCCTTGCCCGATGATTCCGACTTCACACCGCCCGCGCTAGTCAGGGCCACTCCGACGGATTCGATACATCTCACAGTTGCTTTTGATGAGCCTGCTATGGGATGCCGTGCAGATCTTTATACCATTTCGCCAGGCATTGGTAAACCGGCAGATGTTCTGGACTGTTTGCCGGATGTTGCGAACGCCTCTTTCACGCTGGCGCTCCCGTCTCCCCTGCTTCGAGGCGCCAGCTATAACCTTACTGCCACAGGCGTGCGCGATGTACATGGCAACGTGCTGACAGAGGGGAGCGCCGCTTTCTTTTTTGGCGAGGTTGATGCGCCCAAACCTCGCGATCTCGTCATCAACGAAATCAACTATGCGCCGTCCTCGGATGAACTTGAGTTTGTGGAGGTATACAATCGGTCCACAAGAACCCTGGATCTTCGGGAGGTATGTTTGTCGGATGCCCGGCGACAGGCTGCTTTCTGCGTTTCCGACGATCTTCTGCTCAACCCTTCGGAGCATCTGGTTTTTGCAAGAAACGAGCAGGCACTGACCCATGCATTCCCGGCAATCCGTGCTGTTTCAGCCGGCGCCTGGCCTGTACTCAACAACACCGGAGATGCCGTATACCTTTCGCTTCATACCACCACGCTTGATTCGGTGGTTTATTCAGGAAACTGGGGAAAAGACGGCCTCAGCCTGGAACGAAAAGACCCATCCGGACCCTCAAACTACCGCGGCAACTGGGGAGCCTCAATTTCTCCTCTCACAGCCACCCCTGGAACCCAAAACAGTCTTTTCGCACCTGACACGCAAGCCCCGATCCTGCATTTTGCAGAGGAAACCATTTCAGGGCACATCGCGGTTTTCCTCAATGAACCATTGGATCCATCCAGCATCCTGGAGACTTCGTTTCTGGCAGATGACCAGCAAGCAATCCGAGTCTTTGCAATTTCCGACACCTCATACGGAGTCGAATTCCGGGCAGGAAGGATTCCTGATCTAATGACTGTCCGGAACGTAAAGGACGAAGCAGGCAATACCATTACGCCTGCCTCCATGCCTGTCGCCCATCTCATGCGCACAGGACAAGTAGTCATAAATGAGATCATGTATGACCCTTTGATGTCCCAGACGAATGCAAGTACGCCGCAGACGGAATTTATCGAGCTTGTAAACACCTCTGAACATGCCGTCAGTTTGAGGGGGGCTATGTTTTTTTCTGCGGATAGTGTTTCCGAAGGGTCCGGCATGATGTCCCTGACGAAAGCGCCCGTCATGCTTGGTCCGCACGAGTTTGCAATAGTCGTATCCCTACCGGACGGCGCCCCGTCACAGGATATGAGATCCCTGTTAAGCCTGGCATTTCCGGCGTCTGCGCCCACCTTGCAGCGCGCCGTCCTGCTGCCCGTACAATGGATTACGCCTCGTGGGTTGAACAACAACGGCGAAACCCTTCGTCTCCTCCGACGCGATAGCCTCGAAATAGATCTCGTGTCTTATCAGCCATCGTGGCATTCACAGACAGTCGCGCAGTTTACGTCTACACGAGGAATTTCCCTTGAACGCATAGATCCTCTTTCTTCTTCCGATGAAGCGTCCAATTGGGGGAGCAGCGTTTCCCCTGACGGAGGCACGCCGGGTAGAGAAAACACGTTGACGAGCAAACATGACACGGAGAGCGTATCACGAGGCATTGAGATCGAACCTGCAACTTTTTCTCCAGATGGCGACGGCATGGATGATGTAGCTGTAATTCGCTTCGCACTGGAACGCCCGGTCAATGTAGTCCGCGTCCGGATCTTCGATGCAACCGGACGCCTCATCCGGGCGCTTGCAGAAGCGCACCTTACAGGTTCCGAAGGATCCCTGACCTGGAATGGCGAAGATAATAACGGAAGCGTTGCTCGTGCGGGCATCTATGTCGTGTTGCTCGAAGCCGTTCGTTCAGACACCGGCCGCGTTGAGGTCCACAAAGAGCCTGTCGTCCTGGCCAGAGTGCTTCAATAGCTGCCGCAGGCGCACGCTGATCTGCCTTTCCGACATGGAACTGCCCTCTATTGCCTATCGTTGGATAGCCCGATGCGTTCAATCACGACACCGAAAGTACATACAGGAATGACAGATACTGCGAGCCATACCGACCAGCGTGCGCTTATCGATCTGAGCGACCGAGCCGCCTCAGAAATCAGCAAGATCATGGAAACCAAGGACATTCCCGAAGGATACGGCCTGAGAGTCGGCGTTCGTGGAGGAGGCTGCTCTGGAATGAGTTACATTCTGGGATTTGACAAGAAACGCGAGCATGACATTCAGTTCGACATTCAAGGCATTACCGTTTTTATGGACAAGCGTCAGGGTCTGTACCTTATGGGCACGGCTATCGATTACCAGGACGGCTTAAACGCACGCGGATTTACCTTTGACAACCCCAATGCCACGTCTACTTGTGGTTGCGGGTCGAGCTTTGCCGCATAGATCAGACAGCGACGGGCGCATCCTTACCCTGCGTGAGACGAAAACGGCTTCTCAGAGAAGATCGGGGGCGCGTTCACCGGCATACGCTTTCAGGGATCTGTATGCATTGCATCATCTGTAAAACCCATCCCTGCACGCCAGCCCGGACGCCGCTGGCGTGCTTGAGACCTTTCCTGGCGCTTCGTTCTGCAGCCTGTTTCCGCCCTCTTTCACGCTCAAAACCGCAACCTGCCCTCTGTCCAGAGGCTGTGTTCTCCCGTTCAGACCTCCGCGGAAGCAGTTGAGGATCAGTCTGCAACAGTTGACGGCATCGTCTAGGAACTGCGGTGTGCAGGGTTGGTTTATACCTTGCCTCCTACGGGAGTTTAGCACCCATTGCGCAGTCGAGGCCGCCTCGTATACCAGCTTGTTTTTGCAGGTCTGTGACTCGGATTCCTGGCACAATGCTTGCTTATTTCACTTGAGGAATATAGACCGGATTGTTTCGTGTAAAGGTTCTCAGCACACGAGTAAATCCACTTGGAAATGAATATCGCATGGAAGGTAATTTTTCGAATCGCGTGCGCGACGTAATCTCGTATAGCCGGGAAGAAGCAATACGCCTCGGTCACGATTATATCGGCACCGAACATCTCCTGCTTGGCATCATTCGCGAGGGAGAAGGGATTGCAGTTAAGATCTTACGCAACCTCGGATGCGACCTCTTCAAGCTCAAGAAAGCTATTGAGGATACGGTTCGCAGTACGGGAGGCACCCTCACCGTAGGGAACATCCCGCTTACGAAACAGGCCGAGAAGGTGCTTAAGATAACTTACCTGGAGGCTAAATTGTATAAAAGCGATGTCATCGGAACGGAGCATTTGCTTTTGAGCCTGCTCCGCGACGACGAGAATATCGCTGCGCAGATTCTTCAGCAAGGATTCTCGGTTACCTACGACGCAGTTCGCGCCGAACTGGATTCAATCATCAGTGGCAAAGCTTCCTCATCGCGCAGCGGCGGTGCGAGCGGTCGATCATCGTCTGGACAAGGTAAAGAGCGTAGCAAAATGGAAAAAAGCAAAACCCCGGTTCTTGACAATTTTGGCCGTGATCTGACGAAACTGGCTGAAGAAGGCAAGCTGGATCCTATCGTCGGTCGTGAACGGGAGATCGAGCGGGTTGCACAGGTATTGAGCCGCCGGAAAAAGAACAACCCGGTTCTCATTGGCGAACCCGGCGTCGGCAAAACAGCCATTGCCGAAGGGCTTGCCATGCGCATTGTTCAGCGGAAGGTTAGCCGCGTGCTCTATGACAAGCGCATCGTTACGCTTGATCTCGCAGCGCTCGTGGCCGGCACCAAATACCGCGGCCAGTTTGAGGAGCGCATGAAGGCGGTTATGAACGAGCTTGAAAAAAGCCCGGACGTAATTCTCTTCATCGATGAGTTGCACACCATCGTGGGCGCAGGCGGCGCTTCGGGAAGCCTGGATGCCTCCAATATGTTCAAACCCGCACTCGCGCGAGGCGAAATCCAATGCATCGGCGCTACGACGCTGGATGAGTACCGGCAGTACATCGAGAAAGATGGCGCGCTGGATCGTCGTTTCCAGAAGATCATTATCGACCCCTCCACGCCGGAAGAGACCGTTCAGATTCTCCTCAACATCAAGGACAAGTACGAAGAGCATCATAACGTCCGGTACTCGGATGAGGCCATTGAACTGGCTGTAAAACTCAGCGACCGCTATATCACGGATCGATTCCTCCCGGATAAGGCTATTGATGTCATGGATGAGGCAGGAGCCAGGGTGCATCTTTCCAATATCCGTGTCCCGAAGGAAATCGTGCAATTTGAGGAAGAAATCGAGCAGATCCGTGAGGAGAAAAACCGCGTGGTGAAAAGCCAGCGCTTTGAAGAAGCGGCTCGCCTGCGTGATCGTGAGAAGAAGCTTCAGGAAGACCTCGAAACTGCCAAACGGGAGTGGGAACGCCGCGCCGAAACGGAGATTCACGAGGTGACGGTGCAGAACATGGCGGAAGTGGTTGCTATGATGACCGGCATTCCCGTCGACAAAATCTCGCAGCCGGAACAGCGCAAACTGCTGGAGATGGAGAAGTCGCTCATGGGCCGCGTGATCGGTCAGGACGAACCCATTGCCAAGCTCTCGCGCGCCATTCGTCGCACCCGCGCCGGCCTCAAGGACCCCAAGCGGCCTATCGGCTCCTTCATATTTCTGGGACCCACCGGCGTTGGCAAGACCGAACTGGCTAAAGTGCTGACCGAGTATCTCTTTGAATCTCCGGATGCGCTGATCCGCATCGATATGAGTGAGTACATGGAGAAGTTCTCGGTGAGCCGTCTGGTGGGCGCTCCTCCAGGATATGTCGGGTACGAAGAAGGCGGACAACTGACAGAAAAGGTTCGTCGGAAACCGTACTCTGTGGTTCTGCTCGATGAGATCGAAAAGGCGCATCCCGATGTCTTTAATATCCTGCTTCAGGTTCTCGATGATGGGATCCTTACGGACGGACTCGGACGCAGGGTTGACTTCCGTAATACCATCATCATTATGACCTCGAACATCGGGGCGCGGGACATCAAAAACCTCGGCAAGGGCTTAGGGTTTGCGCAGACGGAGCAGCAGTTCAACTACACGACGATGAAAAGCACCGTCGAAGATGCGCTCAAAAGGGTGTTCAATCCGGAATTCCTGAACCGCATCGACGATGTGATCGTCTTCCACCCGCTGGAGAAAAAGCACATCTTCGAGATCATCGACATCATGGTGGCAGAGTTGCTCAAGAGGGCAAAGGACCTCGGGATCAATGTGGAACTGGACCAGTCTGCCAAGGCGTTCCTGGTTGAAAAGGGATATGATGCTCAGTTTGGCGCTCGTCCTCTTCGCCGCGCCATTCAGAAGTATGTAGAGGATCCGATGGCTGAGTCTATACTCGGCAACGACCTGGGAGAGGGCGACGTACTGCTGTTAACGCACGATGAGGAAAAGAAACCCGGCGAGTTGATCTTCAAGACAAAGAAGGCAAAGAAATCGGCTGCCTCCAAGTCTGCAGATGCTGCTCCTGCTAAAACCGAGGAGCCTAAAGCCTCTGAAAAGAAAGCGCCAGATTCGGACGGCGACTCCGGAGCGCACGAGGAAGCAAAGGAAGGCGCCAAAGACTGAGCCCGAAACGCAGCAGCACTTTGTTGAGAAAGAAACGCCCCGCCATGCGACGGGGCGTTTCTGTTTCATGCCTTGCGCCGGCAGTCGGCCTAGCGATCACCAGTAACGCCGGGATTGGTCTCGTTCAGCGTGACCTGAAAAGACATGCCGACGCTCGTTTTTTATCATCATACGCAAAATCAGCGCCATGATAACTCCCGCGATGAATCCTCCGATATGAGCGCCATAGGCAACGCCTCCGGCTGTCTCCTGGGAAACCATAATAGCTCCGTATCCATTCACGAACTGAAAAAGAATCCAGATCCCGATAGCGACCACCGCTGGAACTGCGATTACGCGGTAGAAGAACAGAGTGTATACGCGATTTCGCGGAAAAAGCATCAGGTAAGCGCCCAGAACCCCTGAGATAGCTCCGGAAGCTCCCAGATTTGGCACAGGGCTATCCGGATCCAGAGCGATCTGGGCGAAGGTAGCCGCAATCCCACTTACGACATACAAGAGCAAGAAGGTCGTATGCCCGAAGCGATGCTCTACGTTGTCTCCGAAGATCCACAGGTACAATAGATTTCCGAAAATATGAGCAAACCCGCCATGCATAAACATGGCGCTCAAGATCGTAAGGTAAATCGGAGCGGGGCCTGGCGCTTGTGGGATGGTGACTGTCGATTCTCCAGCCCTGACGGTGATCGGGGTGGTTAGATCGATCCCTTCCGTGATTTCCTTAGGAATAACACTCCACCCGTAGGTAAAAGCCTCGTTTGCTCCGGCTTGCTGAAACAGGAAAAAAACAACAAGGTTGGCCAGAATCACGAGCAGGGTGACGTAAGCCGGGCCTGCGAGATCCCGATCATCATCCCCGATAGGAAATAACATATGGGTAGACGGAAATAGAGACAGGCAAAAGAATTATGCGGAAGATATTGAAAGGTCTTATCCTTTCGCCCGTGCGTTCAACGAACGCCGCGCATACTCACCTACTTGTTACACGCATATACGTCCTAGATGATTAAGCGAGTTGCCGTCCTTGGAGTCGGGCTTATTGGCGGATCCTTTGCGCTGGCTCTAAAAAAAAACCTTCATGATGTAGAGATTGTAGGATATGATGATCCTGAAGTCTTGCGTAAGGCCCTGCATCGGGGCGTAATAGACTACACCGCGTCTACACCTAGCGCTGCCGCCGCAGAGGCTGATCTCATCGTCCTTGCCACTCCGCTGCGTGCGCTGCTGCCTCTCATGGAGGCTATAAGGGACAGCATCAAGCAGAACGCTGTTGTGACGGACGTAGGCTCCGTCAAGGCTCCTGTAGTTCGTTATGCCAGAGAAGTTTTTTCAGAGGAGACCGTATTCATTGGAGGGCATCCGATGGCTGGTTCTGAAAAAGGAGGTGTGGAACATGCCGATGCTTTTCTCCTTGAGAATGCAACCTACGTTCTCTGTCCACCCGAAGGTGTGCCAGAGGCAGATTTCCCTGAAGCCTATCCCGAATTTGTAAATCTTATTCGCGCTACAGGAGCACGCGTGCTGGTGCTGGACCCTGAACGGCATGACTGCATAGCGGCTGCCGTAAGTCACCTTCCACAACTGCTTGCGGTGACGCTTATGAATACGGCTTCCGAACTTAATGCCGGGGATGATGCCTTTCTTCGCCTTGCCGCCGGCGGTTTCCGAGACATGACCCGGATTGCATCGTCACCGTTTGAAATGTGGCGTGACATTCTGGTTGCCAACGAAGGTC
>CBDUBU010000095.1:0-13500 GCA_965365465.1 uncultured Rhodothermaceae bacterium | reverse complement strand
TAGTCGAGGTGTTTTTTCAGCCCTGTTTCCTGCCGCTCACGTTGCCAGGCGGCGTAGTCGGCATAATGGAAGTTCAGGGGTTCCATCGGAGAAGGCCGGCCGTCGCGAAAAGCCGCATAAAGCGTCCGCAGTTCGCCTGTGAGCACCTGCTCCGACCAGCCGTCGAAGACGATATGGTGCATGAGCAGCAACAGCAGGTGGCGCTCCTCCTCCAGCCGCAGCAGAACTGCGCGGAACAGCGGCCCCGAGGCAAGGTCGAAGGGCCGCGCTGCCTCAGCAGCGGCAAGGCGTCTAGCTTCCGCTTCCCTGTTTTCGCCGGGAAGATAACGGAGGTCGCGCAATTCCATGCGCACATGCTGCGGCGGCAGCACACGCCCGTAGGGCCGCCCATCGGCTTCGGGGAAAACCATGCGCAGCGGCTCGTGCCGCCGCACGATTTCGTCCAGGCTCCGGGAGAGGGCCTCCCTGTCGAGCGGTCCCGTCAAGCGGAGCGCCATCGGGCGGTTGCCGCCGGGACTGCCGGGTTCCATACGGTCCAGCATCCACAGGCCCTGCTGCGCCGCCGAAAGCAGCGCCGGCGCGTCTGCCGGACGGGAAGCTTGCCCGCCGGCGGACGGCTCGCCGCCGGCGAATTCCTGCAACCGCCGGAGCCGCGCCAGCCGCGAACTGCCGTTTGTCTCGCGGTCGGCGGTCGGGAGCGATGGACCAGAGAACGCGGCGATCGGCCGGTCAGGATCTGCTGTCATCGACGCCAGCAGTTGGACGAAAGAGGCAGCCATTTGCGCGATTACCTGCTGCTCAAAAAGGTCCGTGTCGTACTTGATCCGCCCTGTAAGTTCGCCGCTCTTCACCGAGAGGCTCAAAGCGAGATCAAACTTGGCTGTGTCGAAGGAAGGTTGCAGCGGCTCGCAGGCCAGCCCGGCCAGCGACAGGTCGCTCCCGGTTGCGCCGTACATCGAAAACAGGATCTGAAAGAGCGGGTTTTCACCGGCTTTGCGTTCCGGACGCAGTTCCTCTACGAGCTTCTCGAAAGGCACTTCCTGGTTGTTAAAGGCTTCCAGGCTAGTTTCACGCACCCGGTCGATCAGATTCCGGAAGCTCAGACCCTCCGAGATGCGGGTGCGCAGCACGAGCGTGTTGACGAAGAAGCCGATCAGGCCCTCGATCTCGCTGCGGTTGCGTCCGGCTACGGGAGCGCCCACGACAATGTCTTCCTGGCGTGTGTACTGGTAGAGCAGGGCTTTGAAAGCCGCGAGGCCGGCCATGAAAAGCGTGGCTCCCTGCGCTCGCGCAAGGTCGCGCAGCGCGGCGGACGGCGCATCGGGCAGGACAAAGACGTAAGTAGCCCCGCGAAAGCGACGGTCGGCTGGAAGCGGCTGCTTTGTCGGAAGTTTCATCCGCTCCGGAAGCGGCGTGAGCTTCTTGCGCCAGTAATCGATCTGCGCTGCAATCTCTTCACCTTGCAACCTTTCCTGTTGCCACACTGCGTAGTCCAGATACCGAACGGGCAAATCGGGCAATGCCGGGGGCCTGCCCTCCAGCGCAGCCGCGTAGGACGCCTTCAGTTCGCTGAAGAGAATTGGCATCGACCAGCCGTCGATAGCGATGTGATGCGCCGTCATGAGCAGGGCGTGGTCGTCTGTGTCCACCTGCACGAGCGCCACGCGCAACATGGGGTCTTTGTCCAGCTTGAACGGGCTTCCGGATTCCTCATGCACGATCTCATCAAGGGCGCTCTCCCGGCGCTCCGCGGGCAGGCCGCACAGGCTGACGCGCCGGAGAGGAACCGGCCGGGGCGGATCGATCACCTGATCGGGAAGCCCCTGGCGCTCGACAAAACGGGTGCGCAGGGTCTCGTGGCGGGCCGTGAGGCCGTCGAGCGCCTTTTGCAGGGCCGCCTCGTCGAGCCGCCCACGAAGTCGGAAGTGCATCGGAACGTTGTAAAACGCACTTTGCGGGTTGAACTGATCGAGAAACCAGAGACGCTGCTGGGCAAAGGAGAGCGGGCCGGACGCAACACTTTGCAGGCGGTCAAGCCCTGCGTTTTCCGGCGGCAGCGCCGCGCTGGGCCGGCGCAATTCTTCCGACATCCCGGGAATGGACTGACTCATTTCTGATCTCTTCTGGCGAGGTTCTCATCCAACAGGGCGGTGCAGTCCTTCACGCCGACGGAGCCGCTTACGAGCGCAGGCAGCCGTCCGCCCTCTTCGCGCAGCGACGCCAGGGCTTTGTCCATAGCTTCCTGTACGGGAAACAGGCAGGGGGTGCTGTAGATGACGAGGGAGGCCCCGGCATCGTGCAGGTCGGTCAGGCTGCACAGGGGCGACTTGCCCCCAGCGATCTGGTTGAACACGAGCGGTTGGTCCACGCGCTCTTTCAGCGCGGTCAGGGTGCTCAGGTCACGCAGCCCGTCTACCAGGATGGCGTCAGCGCCCGCCGCGGCATATGCATCCACACGCCGAACGATGTCGTCCATTTCCCGCGCATCGGTGCGGGCCACGACGAAGAGTTCGCGTCGCGTCGCCAGCACTTTTTCCAGTTTCTCGACGTAGTCGTCCACTTCCATCAGGAGCTTGCCGTCGAAATGGCCGCAGCGACGAGGGCGGCGCTGGTCTTCCAGCACGACTCCGGAGGCTCCGACCGACTCCAAAACAGAGACCACATGCGAGGCTACTTCCACATCGCAGTAGCCGTCGTCGATGTCAACGAGCAGGTAGGTGTCAGGGAGCACGGTTCGGATGCGCTGGACAAAGGCAGTGATATCCGTCCAGGTGATAAAACCGACATCCGGAAGGCCGTAAAAGCTTGCAGCGAATCCGAAGCCGCTGATGAATAAGGCATTGTAGTGCCGGGCCGCGACCGTCGCAGAAAAGACATCGTAGACCCCGATGAACGGCATGATGTCCCGCTCCCGGATTTCCTGCCGCAGCGGGCGTTTCACGTTCTGTACGATTTGCATAGGGTTCTCTCTGTTTATGATGGGTACGTTTGTTTCGCTTTTATTCGACACAGGGCGCAGGAAGCGAGGATGATGCGGTTAGAAACGATGCGGCAATCCAGGAAAGCGAGACGGAGTCGTCTCGTGGGACCGGGATTGTTCGACTTGGGCGCCTGGAGTCTCTCCTGCATCCGTTGTGTTGCTTCAGGGGAAAGGCATCGGGAGGCAGAGTCTGGTTTTGAGAACATCAGGTTGTCGTTAATTTCAGGGCGACTGTTACAACGCCTCCGGCGGCGCGCCTTGACCGGCTTCCTCTGCCATTTCGTTCAGGAGGGCGGCTTCAATGAGGGCCGCCTGCTCGGCAACGGTCGGCGCGTCGAAAAAGTCGAGCAGCGACAGGTCGAGGTCCATCGCCTGGTTCACACGGGCGAGCAGCCGGGCCGCCAGCATCGAGTCGCCGCCGAGGTCCAGGAAATGATCGTGTATGCCGACCTGCGCTACACCGAGCACTGAGGCCCATACGGCCGCCAGTCCTTCTTCAACGTCGGTGCGGGGCGGCGTGAAGGGCGTGTCTGCCGGGTTTCGTTCGGCAGCGGTTACCCCGAGCCGCTCCGCCAGCCCGATGCGCTGGAGCTTGCCCGTCGGGCCTTTCGGGATCTCGTCCATGAACACGATGCGGTCGGGCGTCTTGAACGGAGCGAGCCGCGCGGCGACGAAGGCGCGAAGTTGCCGCTCCGTCACCGTGGTCCCGGAGCGCAACACCACGACGGCGGCCAGGCTTTCCCCCAGTCGGGGATCGGGCACGGCAAAAGCCAGGGCCTGCCCGACGGCCGGGTGGTCCAGCAGCGTCTCGTCGATCTCGCGGGGTGATATTTTCTCGCCGCCCCGGTTGATGATTTCCTTGAGGCGTCCGGTGAGAAACAGGTAGCCATCGGCATCCAGATAGCCTTGATCGCCCGTATGAAACCAATCGCCGGTAAAAGCGCCCCGATTGGCCTCCGGGTTGTTTTCGTAGCCCGCCGTGACGTTGGCTCCCCGGATGACGACCTCGCCGGTTTCTCCCGGCGGCAGCATCCGGCCCGCCTCGTCCATGACGGCAACCTCCGGCCCGGCTGCCATGCCTACCGACTTTGGCTTGCGCTCGCCCGGCGGCAGCGGGTTGCTCGCCATCTGATGAGATGCCTCGGTCATGCCGTAGGCTTCAACGACCGGCGCGTTGAATGTATTTTCGAGCGCTTCCATCACCTGCGGCGGCAGCGACGCAGAGGAGGAGCGAACGAACCGGAGCGGATGTGCGGCAATCACGTCACGGTTTTCCCCGGCGCGGTCCAGAATCGCCTGGTGCATGGTCGGCACCGCCGTATACCAGGTGGGGCGGCAGGCATCCATCCACTCAAAAAACTGCGGCGCGTAAAAACCAGGGGTGCAGGAAACCTGCGCTCCAGCCGCTACCGAGGAGAGCACCGCTGCCATGAGGCCGTGAATATGAAAGAGTGGCATCACGTTCAGGCACCTGTCGGATTCCGCCAGCCGGAGGGTCTGGCGGATGTGCTGCGCCGAAACGCACAGGTTGGCCTGTGTCAGCGGGACGATCTTGGGCCGGGAGGTAGTCCCAGACGTATGCAGCACCAGGGCCTCGTCGCCGGCTTCCGCAAAGCCCTGGCGGTCTGGCGTCGAAACGGCCTCTCCTTCTATCTCAAACAGCCCTGCCGGTTCTCCCGTGAGCGGGCGCAGCCACAGGGTGGGGATGCCGAGGCTGCGGGCAACCCCAAGGGCGGGCGAATCGATGCCTTCCTGCACCAGCAGCGCTTTTGCATTCAGGTCACGGAGATAGAATTCGAACTCAGTTTCCCGGTAGGACGGGTTCAGGGGAGCGCTGGAAGCGCAGGATGCCACCGACAGAAAAGCGGCAGCCATTTCGGGACCGTTCGGCAGCACGATAGCAATCCGGTTGCCGCGTCCCAATCCAAGAGCGTTCAGGCGATCCTTTACAGTCTCCATGAGCGTAAGGAGGCTGCCGTAGCGGAGCGGCGTCCGCCCTGGCGCACCGAGGGCTTCCGCATCGGTGCGTTGCTGCGCGTGAGCGCGAATCAGCGGGTGTATGGCCTGCGTAACCAGATTCCCAGCCTGCATATGCAATCTTGAAAAGGAGCTATCGAAAAACTGCACGCGGCCTGATAGAGGCGACAGGTTCAGAGTGCCGGAACGGCGCTCCAATGGCGCGCAACAATGGTAAAGGTGAAAAATCTGAAACCTGGGACCCTAAAGGAAGCGGTTTCGGGATCTGAGTGTTGCGCTACTAACGCAAATGCGCCTGCTCCTTTGGCGCAACGTGACAAATGCAGACAGGCTGCCCCACCTGGATGAGTCAGCCTGAAAAACCATGTTTCAGCTTTCAGCCGTAGCAGCCGGAAACTATCTGGCAAACTGAAATCAGGGTAGAGAAAGTGAAGCCGTGAGCACCTGCCGTTCTTTGCGCATAGATGCTCCCCTGCGTTCAGCATGACGCGGGATAAAGGAGGGGCAAACCCGCAACCGGATTGTGGATCAGCGGACGCGCCTGCGCACAGGCGGGTAGTCAGCTTCTGCTTCGGGATCGTCCAGCATTAACCCAGGCAAAGGCGATCTCTGTTCGGAAAGCGCCTTGCCGGCCTCCTCGCCCAGTGCGGCATACAGTTGCCGGATGTCTGCTTCCAGCGCCGCCATCCGTTTTTCGAGGGGGCGAGCCGCTTCTATGGCAGCCTCGCGCACGAGGGCTTCCAGTTCTCCGGCGGTCATGCTTCGGGAGAGCCCCTGTGTATTCTTCTGCTGCGCCGTCTTGTACTTGAGCGCCTGATGCACCAGCGCATATCCGAGGGACAGAATGAGGCTCAGTAGGATGCTGCCAAAGACGATAGCGACGGTTGGATCGAAGGGCATCGGGTGGTCTCCGGTTGTGGACAAACAAAGCAGTTCTCTATACGAGACGAAGAAGCGTTGGTTGCAGGGGCTGAAGCACTCGCTATGGAATCAAGGGCTGCCGTTGATGGTCTGGTCGGGAGCCTTCTACTCAGGCATCTGCGCGAGGGCGCTTCCGGCGGCGCCTCCAATGCGGGCCTCAAAGCGATCGTGGCTTCCGGAGCCGAAGTACCATAGCCGGATCCGGCCGTTTTCCCACAAGGCAGATGGCCCCCCGATGCTCCACGCTTCCCAGGTTCCACCTTTGGGAGCAAGAATCGGATTCTGTGAATCGCGCTGCCAGTGGATTCCATTTACGCTGGCGGCGTGGCCGATGGCTCCCGGTGTAAGGGCGCACCCCCCGCGTTGCCGGCACGATTGTTCGCCCTTCGCCGAACTTCCGAAGTAGAAAAGGTGAAAGACGCCTTGCGGATCGATCATTACATGCTGATGACTCACGATAGCGTCATCCCAGGCGCCCGGCGCCCCCGGCTCCATGACCGGTTCAGCCCTTCGGTTCCAGCGCACCCCATCCGCCGACTCCGCATATCCGGTTCGGTAGGCAAAGACCTCGTCTCGCTGTCCCAGCCCTGCGTACCACATACGAAAAACCTTCCCAGTTGAATCATACAGGACGCATGGTTCGAGGACGCCGCCGGCGCTATCCTCTCCCGCTCCTGCCGGCAGTTCCCAACCCTGTTCAGGCGTGAATACTGGCGCCTGACCGTGCTTGCGCCAGGTCAGGCCGTCGTCAGAAGTAGCAAGTCCAATGGCGAAGTGATTTCCTGCATCCGGCAGCGTCGCGGTGTAATAGAGATGCCACTTTCCCTCCGGTGTTTTCACCACCGACGGGGTCTCGACATTCCGGGCATCCCACCCATCCGGCGTTGGGGCCAAAACGAGGGAAGTCGGAGTCTGCCAGCGCACTCCATCCGCGCTTTCCGTATAGGCGACGCCGATCTGCTGCCGGGGTGTGTACGGCTCGGTGACCAGCGTAAACCACATCTTGTACCGCCCGGCGTCTGCCACTACCCAGGGATCGCTCAGAGGCGTTTGACCATCGAACACCGAAGAACCGTCGGCCTGAATAGGCCCCAGGCGCGTCCATCCAGGCGCCGCGTCAGGCCAGACAGGCTCGGAAGGTTCTTCCGGCTCGGTTGCCGAACACCCGGCAACGATGAGCAAGGCCGCCAGCAAACACGGCTTTCTCATAACCTGTATCATTCCGCTGCCTGAGGTAGGGAAGGTGTGGGGAGTGCAGGTTGCCCGTGTCCGGCAGGAAGCTAATCAACAGAGGGTGTGACCGTCTGCGGCGGGGGCGGCCTGAGTGCAGGCTCCGCTGGCAGGAGCGCTGCGTCGGAAATCGCTACCTGTCCCAGGCGAGCGTAGTTGATCGCCTTGCCGAGGACCCGCACAGCCTCCTGATCCGCGTGGAAGCCCATCGAGTTTTCGGCCTCGATGAAGTCCGTCAGGAACTGCGCCTTGCGCTGGTAGCCCCGCGCCAGGGTCAGGCGGGCGTCTGCGCTGTCGGCTTGCGCGGCAACGCCGATGGCCTTCGTCAACTGGAGCACGGCATCGATGGCAATGTTGCGCATTTCATAGGTGCGGGACTGGATCGTGTGCGCACGTTGGAGCAGGTCCTCCTCCGACGCTTTATGACACGTCTGGCAGGCATTGTTAACGTTCAGCAGCGGGCTGCGCACCCAGTGGTCGCTCACTTTCATCGCGCCGACGCGCATGTAAGGCATATGGCAGTCGGCGCAGGTGACGCCGTTCTGGGCATGAATGCCCTGGCTGTACAGCTCGAACTCGGGATGCTGCGCTTTGAGCACCGGAGCGCCGCTGATGCGGTGCTGCCAGTCCTTGAAGCCGATTTCTTCATAGTAGGCCAGAATGCTGTCCGCCTTCAAGCCTTTGTCCCACGGGTACGTCAGGCGCTTTTCCTTTCCCTTGAAATAATATTCGACATGACACTGGGCGCAGACATAGGTGCGCAGTTCAAGCCGGCTAGCCTCCTCATTGACATCATAGTTCTCGATGCCCTGCGATGCCTTGAGGGCGCGGATCCCCTCGATAAAGCCAGGCCGGGTCACGCGCAGTTCCATCGTCTGCGGGCTGTGACAGTCAATGCAGGAAACAGGATGCTCGACATGCTTGACAGCCTCCTGATAAGTCATCTGGTTCAGGCGCTCAAAGCCTGCCATCAGGTCGCCGTCTCCTGCCTCCAGGTACGGCACGTAGACCGAAGCGTGGCAGTGCAGGCACGTTCCGGGCTGTTGCGCCACACGCTGCCGGTCGGTGAATTGCTGGTCGACAAGCATATAGGCATGGCCGCGCTCCTCACGGAAGTCCTCGGCAAAGGCATACCCGGCCCAGAACTCGCGGAGCCGGGGGTCCTCCACGAGTCGGGAGGTTGAGACTGTCTCGCGCGGGTCGATCTCGGTAGGCTGCTTCGGGAGGGCTTCGCTGCCGCCGTAGCGGGTGCGCGTCATGTCTACCGTTTTCTTGTACAGGTCATACTGTATAGGGAAGTTCATGCCCCATGTGGCAGGGTTGGTCGTCGTGTCGGTGAGTTCGACGACCCGGTAGAAGGGATTGAGCGCCTCAGCCTGGCGCTCGAAGATGTTGGTCAGCAGGGCGAGCAAGCCGACGGTAGCCAGGGCCACAATGCCAATGAGGATGGGCCAGCGGTAGCGCTGCCACCCGCCGGGGGGCGTTTCGGGATTTTTCGCTTCGTGTGTCGCCATACGAAAAACGGGAAAAGATGGATGAACAGAAAGGCGCTGCTAGCGAACCCAATGGCCCACCGTGTCATGGCAGCGGATACAGGAGGGAGCCTCCTCGGGTGCGGCGCGTTCTCCCGCGCCCGTCACGTGTGGGCCGGCTGTGATCGAGGCCGTAATGCTCTGGTGGCATTTCATGCAGGCGTGCTCGGTAACCTGTCGGTTTCCTTCCTTGATGCGGATCGGGTCCGGGAAGTCGCCGGTGGTAAAGGCGAACGAATGCCAGAACCCATTGGAAGCCTTTACGAGATACTTCGGGACAAAGCCCGATGGCGTATGACAGTCGTTGCAAACCGCCACGGCATGGTGGCTCGACTTCAGCCATGCGTCGAAGTGGTTGTCCATGATGTGGCAATTGGCGCAGGCTGCCGGGTCGTTGGTCAGGTACGAATAGCCCTTTGCATAGACAAAGGTAAACACGCCCACGCCAATGGCAAGGCCGAGCACCATGACGAAAAGCGTAACGTTCAGATCAGGCAGTCTCATGGGCTTCCCGGGAGAGCAGCGGCATACCGGTGGAAAAACAGCAAGCTAACGGCCCGTCAGAGGCAAAATGCATACATTGCAAGATTGGCCCGGCTGTTTTGAAAAGCAAGAGAAAGGAGCCTCTTCCAAGCTGGAAGCATAGAATATTACACAGGATGCACATTTTCGTGTTATTTTTCCTCAAGTCTAGAACAACCTCTAAAGCCATTTATCATGTCTTTCCGATTTTTTCTGCTGCTGCCTGTCGTGCTGATTGCGGCCTGCGGCAGGCAACAAACGGACGATCCTGCTCCGACACCCGACAACGCGGAATTGAAACAACTGTTTGAGAGAGACCAGGCGGTTCGGGAGAATGGGTTCGTCGATCTGAACGACATCGAGGCCGTCAGTCGCATGATTCGGGAGGATAGCCTGCGGCGCGTCCAGGTGGAGGCTATCATCGAAGCCGGGGAACTCCATACGGCAGAGGATTATTACCGCGCGGCGATGATCTTCCAGCATGGAGACGACACCACCGCCTACCGGAGGGCGCACGCGCTGGCCCGGCAGGCTGTTGCCCTCGACAGCACGCATCCTCATGCAAAATGGCTGACGGCGGCTGCGTGGGACCGTTACCTGATGGAGCAGGGCAAGCCGCAATGGGACGGCTCCCAGTACACCCGGCAATCGGGTGAAGCCTGGAAGCTCTACGAGGTAGACACGACGCGCGTAACCGACGCGGAGCGCAGGCGGCTCGGCGTGCCCACCCTGCAAGAAGCCCGCGCCCAGGCAGACAGCATGAACGCACAACTCGAACGGCAGCAAAGATGAATAACCCCCTGCACGGCAGTTTTGAACTACAGCAGTGAATATGAAACATTTCCTTGCGTCCATAGGCGCGTTCTTCCTGACCATGATCGCCCTTCCTGCGTCAGGGCAGCATACCTCGGTGGGGCTGCCCGTGATCGGAAAGGTGGCGCCGCGCGCAGCCTCAGAGATCGAAGCATCGAACTGGTCGGTGGGCGCAGAGACGATGGACCGCGACTACACGATCTACAGCCACTGGAAGGATTACCTCGGGCCGCTGGGCATCAAGAAAGCGCGCGTTCAGGCAGGCTGGGCGAAGACGGAACAGAAACCAGGGCAGTACGAATGGGCGTGGCTCGATGAGATCATCCACGATATGCACCGGCAGGGGGTCGAACCCTGGATCAATGTCAGTTACGGCAATGCGATCTATGCCGAGGGAGGCGGTACGCTCCTCGGCGCAAAAATACCCGCTACCCCGGAAGCGCTCGAAGGTTGGGATCGCTGGGTGCGGACCATGGTCGAACGGTACGACGAATATGTCGATGAGTGGGAGGTCTGGAACGAACCCAACCACGGAAAGAATCCGGCAGGCGTCTACGCCGATCTGCTGCTCCGCACCGCAAAGGTGATTCGCTCCGTCCAGCCGGAGGCCAGGATTCTAGCCATCGCCGCAGCCGGTGTGGACCCGGAGTATGCCGATTCCGTGCTGGCCGTTGCGAAGCAGCGCGGTGAACTCGGCCTGATCGACGAAATCACGTACCACCCGTACTCCCGCAATCCCGATGCGAGTTACAGGCAGGTTGAAGAACTGCGGCGCATCGTTGATTCCTACGACCCCCGCCTCCGCATCCGGCAGGGAGAGAACGGCGCGCCCTCCGAATGGAGGCGGACGAAGGCGCTCAGCAACTACAACTGGACAGCGTTGTCCCAGGCAAAATGGGCGCTGCGCCGGCTGCTGGGCGATCTCGGGCGCGATATTCCATCCTCCTACTTTTCACTGGTGGATATGAAATACCCGGATGAGATGAACCGCAAAGGATTGCTCTACGTCAATGAGGACAAGCAGGTGTTGAAGGCGAAACCGGCATACTACGCCCTGCAGAACCTTGCCTCAGTCTTCGACAACACGCTTGAGCGGATTCCGGACTATTCGTACACCATCGACAGCCTGGCCGCGCAGCCCATATCCCTGTTTGGCTACGAGCATACGGAGACGGGCCAGCAAGTGGTGACCCTCTGGTTCGACGGGGAGATTCCCTCCGACTCCTATGTGCGCGTTCCGGTCGATTTCGAGTTTGCGGATGGCAAGTTCTCGGACCCGGTCTACGTGGATCTGCGCGAAGGCATCGTCTACGAAGTCCCGGAAAACCGCTGGCGCCGCACCGGTTCGTCCTACCGGTTTGAGGACGTTCCCGTCTATGACGCTCCGGTCCTGATCGCAGACCGGAGCCTTATTCCGATTGCCGAGTGAGGCGCCGCAGCAACGCCGTGCCGTTTCTCCTGCCCGGCAATGCGCAACAGGGAACTGCCTTCTCAACACCATGAATCGAAACCTGAAAAGCGCCGGGCGCCCCGTACAGGCTTGCTGAAAATGAAGTTGCTTCCATTCCTATACAATGCCTCGAACGTCTCCGGTCCTCTGGAACCCACCGGGGATCGGCCCCTGCGATCCGGAAGTGCCTTCCTGCCCTGGGTTGCGCTGTTGGTGGGGTTCGCCGCCGCCTCCTGTTTGCAGCGACCTTCCGACGAGCAGGGAGGCCTCGTTATCGATGCGCTCAATATGGCAGGCGAGGCGACGCCGACCTCTGTTATCTTGCAAGTTCGTCTTGCCGTAAGTGATACGCTGATCGACCAGGACATTCCGGGGTTTGCAGGGTGGGGTCGCCTGGAGGTTGCCGAAGATGCTTCGTTTCAGCGAATACGCTCTTCGGAATGGTTGAGGGCATCTGCCGAGAACGACTATATGCTCAAGGTGCGAATGGAAGGGTTGGAGCCGGGCGCCCGCTACTACTATCGCGCCCGAGCCGGCGCTGATACCTCGAACACCATGGTCCTGGAGCATGGCGCGTTCCGGACATTGCGCTCCGGTGAGGAGACGGAGACGGTGCGCTTCGTGATGATAAGCTGCATGAACTACGAAAAGTTCTACGGCCTCGGCCGCCTCGATACGCAGTCAGATCCCTCCGAATGGGTGGAACCTGCGGCAGGTCAAGACAGGGAACTGGGGTACCCGGCGTTTGAAGTGCTGCGCCGTCTGGCCCCCGACTTCTGGATCGGCAACGGGGATAACGTCTACTACGACAGTCCTCCGGAGACGCCGGAACGCTACGCCCGCACGGTGGAGGAGATGCGGGCGAAATGGCATCGCCAGTTTTCCATGCCCCGGGCGCGCGCCGTTCTCGGCGAAATTCCTGCATACTGGCTGAAAGACGACCATGATTACCGGTACAACGACGCCGACACTACCGGGGATCGGCTTCCCCGGCATGACGCAGGAGTTGCCGTCTTTCGTGAGCAGGTTCCTGTCACAGATCCTGCGGCGCAAGAACCTACCTACCGAACCATCCGCGTAAACAGGCATCTGCAACTCTGGATGGTCGAGGGGCGAGACTACCGCAGTCCCAACGACATGGAGGACGGTCCAGAGAAGTCGCTCTGGGGCGCTGAACAGAAAGCATGGCTGAAGCGCACGCTGCTCGAAAGCAATGCCACGTTCAAGATATTGGTCTCTCCAACGCCGCTCGTCGGGCCTGACGATGCATACAAACGCGACAACCATACCAGCGCCGGTGGTTTCCGGCATGAGGGAACCGAATTCCTGAACTGGCTCGCGGAGAACGGGCTGGTTTCACCTGTCTTCTTCACGATGAACGGCGACCGGCACTGGCAGTATCATTCCGTGCATCCGCTCGGAATCGAGGAGTTCAGTTCCGGCGCCTTCATCTCACAGAATGCGCGCAAGGGTCGCCCGCCGGGAGATCCGGCTTCCACCGATCCCGAAGCGCGCATCGACCAGCCCTACATCCAGACTGTGCCGGTGGGCGGTATGCTGGAGGTGCGGGTGGAGCCAACCTCCACCGTCCATCGCCCCTCCATCGTGTTCACCTTCTACGACGAGCAGGGCGAGGTGCTCTACACGGCGCGGCGCTATGCTCCGGACCCTTCCTGATGCTGCATGATATGAGCGGTTTAGAGAGGGTCTGGCAGGTTGAAGTCGGGCATACCTCATCCCGGCTTCCGCATCCCCGGAGGCCCCGGCAGCGGCGCCCGGAGCAACCTTCCCATTTGCGTGATAAAAAATGGACGCATTTGACCCCTTCGGTTTCATCGCGGCAGCGGTCGGGCTGCTGGTCCTCGTGCTCGGCTATCTGCTGAAGGTCAGGCGACAGTACCGCCTGATGGCCGGCTATGCGCAGGGCCGTATTTCCGACCCTGCCGGGGCTGCCGACTACATAGGGCTGTTTCTTTACCTCATGGGCGGCATCAACGTCGTGGTGGGGGTGCTATGGTACGTTCTGCCCACCTTCCACAACCTGCTTCTGATCCTTTTTCTGATCGCCAACGGCA
>CBDUBU010000094.1:0-13657 GCA_965365465.1 uncultured Rhodothermaceae bacterium | reverse complement strand
GCGATCACCGTCCCTTCGGTTATGCTCTCGCCCATCTTGGGCATGACCACTTCTACCTTCGCCATAATGCAACGTACACGGTTAACGTTGATGTCGGGTTGAAAGAACCGGTTCAATATACGGAACCGTTCTCAGAGAGAAAGCAGTCCTGCCTTGCGGACTGTACTAAGTCTGTAATTCGCCTGGAGCCTTGATTACAACATATCGTTTTTTTGACCCGGAAACCTCAATTTCCCAAAAACAGCAAAGCCCGACGCCTTTCAGAGCGCCGGGCCGTTGCCGCAAGAAGCCGAAAGCGTCTTTTCGCTCACACGATCAGGGGCGCAATTACGAGCGCGACCACTGCAATCAACTTGATGAGGATATTCAGGCTTGGACCGCTCGTGTCTTTCAGCGGGTCGCCAACGGTGTCCCCGACGACGGCAGCCTTGTGCGCATCGCTGCCTTTTCCATAGGTTACTCCGTCAATGGTAAGCTTGCCTTCAATCAGCTTCTTGGCATTGTCAAAGGCTCCGCCTGCATTCGACTGGAAAATAGCCATGAGCACCCCTGATGCGGTTACCCCGACCAGCAGCCCTCCCAGCATGTTCTTGTCGATAAAGCCGATGACGACCGGAACCAGAACGGCCAGCACGCCGGGCACCACCATTTCACGGATAGCAGCTTTGGTCGAAATTTCGACACAACGGGCATAGTCTGCCTTGGCTGTACCTTCACGCAGACCTTTGATCTCGCGGAACTGCCTTCCTACTTCGACGATCATATCGCCTGCGGCGCGTCCCACGGCGCCCATTGCCATGGCGCTGAACACGTAGGGCAGCATGGCGCCGATCAGGAGACCCGCAAGAATCGTCGGGTTGGAAACATCGATGGATGGAATATCAGCCTGCTGCATGAAGGCAGCGAAAAGCGCCAGCGCCGTCAGCGCCGCCGACCCGATTGCAAAACCTTTTCCGATAGCCGCCGTGGTATTGCCCACCGCGTCCAGCTTGTCCGTACGCTCGCGCACTTCAGGAGGCAGTTGGCTCATTTCTGCAATCCCACCGGCATTGTCTGAAATCGGGCCATAGGCATCGACCGCAAGCTGAATGCCTGTCACAGACAGCATTCCCAGCGCCGCAATGGCAATGCCGTACAGACCAGCGAAATGATAGGCTCCCAGAATGGCAAACGCGAGCACGAGGATCGGCAAGCCGGTGGAGTACATCCCCAGTCCCAGGCCGGCAATGATGTTTGTCGCTGCGCCGGTAAGGCTCTGCTTTGCCACGCCCAGCACCGGGCGGTTTTCCGTCGAGGTGTAGTATTCCGTGATCAGACCAATCAGAACGCCTGCTGCCAGACCGATCAATACGGCCCAGAAAACACCCAGCGCCGTGTACTCGCTGAAAGCCGTGATCGTGCTCACGCTCGTCCAGCGCTCCGGCAGCAACCAGACGATAATAAAGTATGAAAGAACGGCCATGATGATGGACGCGCCAAACTCGCCGGTATTCAGCGCCTTCTGAGGACTTCCACCTTCGCTCACTCTGACAAAGAACGATCCGGCTATCGACACGAGGATGCCTACCCCGGCAATGATCAGCGGCAGCATCACCGCCGCCAGCGTGTCTACCCCGAGCACGCCGAAGGAATCGATGAAGGCAGCGCCAAGCACCATGGTCCCGACAATCGACCCGACGTAGCTTTCGAAAAGGTCGGCGCCCATGCCGGCTACGTCGCCCACGTTGTCGCCTACGTTGTCTGCGATGGTGGCCGGGTTGCGCGGATCGTCTTCGGGGATGCCTTCATAGACCTTGCCTGCCAGATCGGCGCCTACGTCGGCTGCCTTCGTATAGATGCCGCCGCCGACACGCGCAAAAAGCGCAATCGACGAGGCGCCCAGCGAAAAGCCTGAAATGACGTTGATGACCTTCGAGATGTCCCAGACGAGCACGTTCTGGTAGAAGATGAACAACACGCTCAAGCCCAGCACGCCGAGGCCCACCACGCTGAGACCCATCACCAGACCGCCGGAGAACGCAACGTTGAGCGCCGGAGCCAGACCCGTCCGCGCGGCATTCGTAGTCCTGACGTTTGCCTGGGTCGCCACGGTCATGCCAATGAAACCTGCCGAGGCCGAGCAGAGTGCGCCTACAATGAAGGAAACAGCCACCAGCCATGAGGACTCTGCATTGTTGAAGTTCGCAACGGCCAGAAGCGCTGCTACCACGATCACAAAAACGATCAGGACGCGGTACTCACTTCTCAGAAACGCGCGGGCCCCCACGGAAATGGCGTTAGCGATCTCTGCCATGAGAGGCGTCCCCACCTCCTGCTTCCTGATCCACTGGGTGCGGGTATATGCGTACCCTAACGCCAGCAACCCGACGATAGGCACAAAATAAACAAGTATTGACGTATCCATGTAGCAGGTTAACCTCCTTGATCGATTAGCTTATGCAAGCCGACTTCCGCCGACGGGTGAGCCTAACGGATCTGTGATTCTCAGGAGCGCTCATAGCGCGACCCTTGCACGAGATCTCTCCTCATGGCCGCTAGGTAATGAGCATTGAAAATATTGAGGTATATGCTGGCTTGATAGGGCTTAACGCTTTTTTCGTTTTTATTTGCGATTGTAGCGATTCATAGCCGTCACCAGCCCCTCTACTATGAAAGTCGTGGCCGCCTCGGCCGCCAGGGCAATCGCCTCCTGGATGAGGGGTTCTTCTTCGCTTTTGAACCGCGACAGAACATAGTCTGCCTGTCTGCCGCGCGAAAAATCGTTGCCTATACCGATCCTGATCCGGGGAAATGCATCGGACTTCACCTGATCGATGATGTCCTGAACACCGTTATGACCTCCTGCACTACCTCCCTGCCGTACGCGAACCGCGCCCAGAGGTAGATTGATGTCGTCTACGATGACAAGGGTATCCTCCAGCCGCAGCCCGAACCGGCGCGCAATATTATGAAACGGCGCGCCGCTCCGGTTCATATAGGTCAAAGGCTTTGCCAGGACGAAGGACCTGCCCCGGCTGCGACCGATGCCCAGCATCGCGTTGCTCCGGTCGCGCTGAAGCGTTACACCGGCGCGTTCAGCAAGAACGTCGGCAACGGCAAAGCCCACATTATGGCGGGTCCCATGGTATTCGGCCCCGGGATTGCCGAGGCCGAATATCAAGCGCTTTGCATCAGGCATGGAACCTGAGAACCTGGCAAGCGGCTCTGCAAGCCGTCCTGCTTACCCGTAATGGATGGCGCCTGGCAAAGCTCATTCTTCGCCTTCCTCCTCCTGCTCCTCTTCTTCTTCGCCAGGCAGACCCGGAACCTCTTCCTCTTCGACCTCCTCTGCCACGACACGCGGCGCCAGCACCGTAACGAGCGTGGTTCCCGGATTGATTTCAAACTTTACGTCCGGCACGTCCAGGTCCGAGACGTGAATGGAATCTCCAATGCTGAGATCACCGATTTCTACGTCGATCTGAGACGGTATGTCTTGGGGAAGACACGTGACGGTAAGCTCGTGAAGCAGAATCTGCGTATCCCCTCCTTCATTCACCTGCCCCACAGGCGTGCCGTGATAGCGAACAGGCACCGTCAGGGTCAATTTCTCACCCGCCGTCAATACCTGGAAATCCACATGGATCGGGCGATCCGTTACGGGATGATAGGCAATGTCCTTCACGATGCACTCCCATGCCTGGTCGTCCAGTTTGATCTGGACGCGGTGCGTTTCCTGCGTGAAGATGAGGGGTTTCAGGCTTGCTTCCGTCGTCTGAAAAACCACCGGCTCCGTAGTGGGTCCGTAGAGGACGCAGGGCACGTTCTGGGCGCGACGAACGCTTTTTAACGCCTTCTTTCTCGTACCGCGCGCCTGCGCGTCAATTGTTATGGTATCCATGTTGCTTTACCTGCTATAGCTCTCCGCAATTCCGCGCCAGGAGACAATGAACCTGCCGGAATGTGGATAAATGATTCTAGTCAACAAACAGTGTAGAAACAGATTCGTCCGTATAAATACGCCGGATCGCGTCGGCGAAGATTCCTGCCACACTCACCACCTTGATTTTTTCGGAGTTGCGCCGCAAAGGAATCGTATCCGTAATCAGAAGCTGGCGGATCTCGGAATCTTCGATTCGTTTGCAGGCGGGATCGGAAAGCAGCGCGTGTGTACAGGCGGCAATGATCTCCATGGCCCCGGCCTCCCGCAGCGCATTGGCTCCGCTCGTCAGCGTCCCGGCTGTGTCCACCAGATCATCGATAATCAGCACGTCCCGGCCCTTCACGTCCCCGATGATGTTCATCACTTCGGCCTCGTTCTGGCGCGGACGGCGCTTGTCGATGACGGCAAGCTCTGCGCCGAGGCGCTTCGCGTAAGCACGCGCCATTTTAATCGCCCCTACATCCGGAGCCACGACAACCGGATTCAGCAAACCAAGCCGGCTGATGTAATCCGCAAAGGCTGTGGAAGCATAAAGATGATCCACCGGCACATCGAAAAACCCCTGAATCTGCGGCGCGTGCAGGTCCATCGTCAGAATGCGATCGACGCCTGCCGTCGTGAGCATGTTTGCCATCAGCTTTGCAGCAATGGAAACGCGCGGCTGGTCCTTGCGCTCCTGACGGGCATAACCGAAATACGGCATCACAGCCGTCACCCGCGCCGCCGAGGCCCGCTTCGCGGCATCGATCAGCAGCAACAGCTCGATCCAGTTGTCGCCGCCCGGATAGGTGCTCTGGATGATATACACCTCGGATCCGCGAATCGACTCCTTAAAGGCAATGTAGATTTCGCCGTCCGAAAAATTCTTTATCTCAACGCGCCCGAGACCCTGCCCGAATGCCTCCGCGATATGCTGAGCCATTTCCGGATTAGATCGACCCGAGAAAATCGCAATGGGGTTATCTTTATGAGATCGCATGTTCGCCCCGTCGGCGATATCAAAATTGAAGCAACGCTTCAGTGTCTCAAATGAACTCCAACAAAAAACCCGCACCTCCCGGTGCAGGGCTGGAAAGACGCATCGCTGCCCGGCTTTTACCCGCAACAAAGCAATCCTGCGCCTGCAAAAAACAAAAAGTCCGGATGCGCCCGGCTCGCTTGCGCTGCCCGGGGAGGATTCGAACCTCCACATACGGCTCCAAAGGCCGCTGTCCTGCCATTAGACGACCGGGCAATCAGGAGGCAGCGCACAGCCTCACGGGCTGCAAACCACACCTGTACCTACAGACTAGGTAAGATAAAAATCCTGCCTGACGTTGTCAACGCAGCCTGACCTTTCGGCCCGGTCTCTGCCCTGCTGAAAAAAGGCAGTAGCGCTTTCAGCTTCTACTTGCTATCCTGCTCCAGATTCTTTGTCCGGCGGATCAAAATTACGCAAACGAGGGTATCGCAGGCGCTATGTTGTGTAAATCAGGCGAGCGCCGGGCTCCCGCCGCCGGCGACTACGGCAACAGAACTGGCGCCTCCCCATATGAGAATTCATCATGCTTAGCCAGGCCGTAGAAGACTACCTTAAAACGATTTACAAGCTGAAGCGTGACGATGGAGCCGTCTCGACGACTGACATAGCACGCGCCATGAATGTATCGTCGGCCTCGGTGACGAACATGGTGAAGCGCCTGGCTCAGATGGGCCTGCTTGAACACCGATCTTACAAAGGCACTGTCCTGACGGAGGCCGGCGAAAAAATCGCCCTGGAAATCATCCGCCACCACCGACTCCTCGAACTGTATCTGAAGGAGATCATGGGGTACCCGTGGGACAAGCTACACGAAGAGGCCGAGCACCTGGAGCACCATATCTCGGAGGAATTCGAGACAAAAATCGACGAACTGCTGGGATACCCCACCCATGACCCGCACGGCGACCCTATCCCCACCCGCTCAGGCGAGATGGACGAACCTTCCTCCGACCCGCTTTCCGACGTAGCGCCTGGCTCCAGGGTCGTCGTCCTCCGTGTCTCGGACACGGACCCCGCCCTGCTGCACTATCTGGAGGAGATCGGCCTGATGCCGCGCGTTACGGTGGAAGTGCTCCGGAAAGACCCTTTCCACGGCCCGGTTACCCTGCGGATCGGAAAAAACCAGCGCATCGTCGGCCATGAGGTGGCCGGCAGCGTCTTCGTCGTTCCCGAAAGCTAGAAAGCAATGCCCAGGCGCAACATCAAGGTGTTCAGCTTTTCCGTGTCTTCTGCGGTGATGGTGGCATTCCCGATCTGGACTTCTTCCTTCAGATAACGTGTGATCCCGAAGGCGTAGCGTATTTCCGGAAGTATGCTTATGCCCAGAACCGGCACCGCCAGTTCGATGCCCGCACCGATATTCGCCGACACAAACAGGTTTTCCAGGTTGTCCTGGAAGTTGTCGTCGTTCGTGGATGCAAAACTGAACACAGGTCCGGCAAAGGCATACGGCTTGATGATGGGCGCGGCAAAGCGAAAACGCACGTCAACCGGAATTTCGATCAGGCTCAGGTCAAACGTCTCGCGTTGCCCCAGTCCCGAAAACCCGAAATCATATTCAATGTCGCTAATGTTCCGGAAGAACAAACCCGGTCGAAGAGCAAGCGGCCCCACCGCAAGATCGTAAAAGATGCCTACATGATAGCCTGATGCATTGTCGAACGTAGCCTCCCGGTCGTTGAACTGGATATCACTGAATTGATCGTAATTCAATCCCGCGGCAACGCCCAGTTGCGCCTGAGCGGGCTGCGCCCACCATGCAGCGAGCAGTATGACCATCGATAAACTTGCGAGGCGTATTGTCTTCATAGCGCGTAAACCTGTTTTCTCTTTGATGATTTCGTAGGCTGCAGTAGTCCGGCATTCACGCTTCTCCCGCTGCGCTGCAAGGCGTATCGCATAAGGAAAATGCAACCTGCCGGCCCCTGCCATGTTTCTGCAATCCGGGACGCAAACAAACCCGTAACAGTTTGCCTGCCGTTGCCCCCGCACGAAACAGCCTTCCACATCGTATGGCCGCTCTCGCGTCGCGCAGGGTAACAACCTGCGCAAGAACCAGCCTGTCCCCGCGTCGTTAATACCCGGTTCTTTCCCCAGATATAACCGCCGAACCGGCAGGCTCTGTATGAAAATTGGCATTACATGCTATCCCGTTTATGGAGGCAGCGGCGTCGTCGCTACGGAACTCGGCAAGGCCCTTGCCGCACGTGGGCACCAGATCCACTTCATCGCCTATTCCATGCCGTTTCGGCTTGGGCACGTTACGGAAAACATTTACTTCCATGAGGTCACGGTCAATACCTATCCGCTCTTCGAGTACCCGCCCTATTCGCTGGCGCTCACCAGCAAGATGATGGATGTCGTGAAGTACGAAAAGCTGGATCTCCTTCATGTCCACTATGCCATCCCGCACGCGACGAGCGCCGTACATGCCCGCCAGATTCTGGAAAAGCAGCGCATCCACATCCCGGTCGTAACGACCCTCCACGGCACTGACATCACCCTCGTTGGACAAGACCCTTCCTTTGCCCCCGTCGTAACCTACTCCATCAACGAGTCGGACGGAGTGACAGCCGTTTCCAATTACCTGCGCGAGGCCACGTATCAGTCTTTTGACATCCACAAAGATATTGAGGTGATTCCCAATTTCATCGACACCGTGCGGTTTCAGCGCATGAAAAAGCAGCACTTCAAACAGGCGCTATGCCCGAATGGTGAGAAGGTGCTTGTGCATGTATCGAACTTTCGCCCGGTCAAGCGAGCCGCTGATGTGGTGGAGGTGTTTCACCGGTTGCGGCAGGAAGGGCTGGAAATCAAGCTTCTGCTCGTAGGAGATGGACCTGACCGCGTTCCGGCGGAACACCTCGCCCGCAAGCTGGGCGTCTACGAAGATATCCGCTTTCTGGGAAAGCAGGAGCCGGTCGAAGAAATCCTGTCGATTGCAGACGTTTTTATGATCCCAAGCGGTTCCGAAACGTTCGGGCTGGCCGCCCTCGAAGCAATGGCCTGCGGCGTCCCTGTCGTTTCATCGGACGTAGGGGGCCTGCCGGAGTTGAATATTGACGGTGTAACGGGCTACCTTTGCCCGCTGGGTGATATCGAGGTGCTTACAGAGCGCACCCGGCGCATTCTCACCGATGAAGATCTGTACGCCCGCATGGCTGCCGCTGCGCGTGACCGCGCCGTCAATGAGTTTTCTCTGGAACGCATCATACCTCACTATGAAGCTTACTACGAGCGCGTGCGCGATCAGATGCTGGCTCAGGTATGATCTACCCGCCGCAACCTTGCTCCGCACATCCCTCCGATAAAAATGCGCGTCCTCATCAGCCGGAAAAAACCGATTTACGCGATCAGCGATTATTTGAGGTCGTACCTGACGCGGTACGGGCGGCTCCATCACCAGAGCATCCGGTACGAAGACCTCCTCAGGTATAACAACTCTATCCCACTCTACAATGAGCAGGGATACGACACACTCTGGTCCACCGTGTTCTATGCGCATACGGAACAGCAGGAGATACACGACAAACTCCGGCTCGCTTATGCCATGCTGAAGACGCACGGCGATGCTTCTATCGCTGAATACCTGTACGTAGACCGGGTTGATCTCTGCCTGTATGCCAACACGCTGCCTTTTCGGGTCCGTATCGTAAACCGCATCAACGACAACTTTGATTATTTTTACGTAAAGCGGGTTGATGCAAACCGCGTCTATGGGCTGGAACTCGAACATATCCTCTCACCGAGCCGGATTCATTACTTCATCAGCGACCATACTATCGTAGAAGAACACATCGTTGGCATACCGGCTGACGTATTCATGCGGGAAAGCCCTCCGGAGAACAGGTTCGATCAGGTGCGCCTGGCTATGGAGTTCGTAAAGTTCAACGAACGGTGCTTTGTCCGTCTGCTAGGCGACATGCACGCCGGCAACTTCGTGATCGACATCACCCGCGACTTCGAGAAATGGCACTACCGAATGCGTCCGATAGACTTCGACCAGCAGAGCCACCACTGGCGCAAGCAGGTTTATTTGCCGCAGTACTACCCCCAGAACAACCCGCTCATCAATGTGGGTCTGAGGTGCCTTGCTGTGGAAAACGTACTGCAAGGTCAGAAGGAGGAACGGGCCTTGATCGCCAACCGCGTCCGTGTGTCGCATGGAAGGTTCCAGGCCCTCATGGAGGTCATGCGCGAAGACATCATTTCCCCCCAGGAAAACGTGGCGGTTCTGGGCAGATGCCTGGCCCGGCATTACGATCACACGGAGTTCGAATCCTGCGAAACGATGGGCGAGTTGGTCCATACCTCCATCAACCTCTTGCTGGAGCACAATAGCGGGGCCATGGGGGTTTTGCTTGGCGAAACTACGGGAATGGCGCACCGGGAGTGAACCCCGTATGGAATGTAATTAACTGTGAAGTTTCACATGATTTAGGCAGTATACGGCTTCCGTTTTCCCTATTTTTACCCTGTTGGCTTGCTCGCCTGAAAAAGCTCTTGACGACTCCGGGCAATGTTGTTATCCGCTTGTGGAGGCGAAGCTTTCACCTAACCCGGTTTTCAACCACAGGTGCAGGAAAATGGCAACGACAGATAGCGCAGAAGAGACGGAGGCGTCAATATTTCCCTTTCTTTCCTCCACACTGCCCCTCCCCTCTACGACCGAGCGCTCCCGCCTCGATGCGCTGCAAACGAAAATCGTCATCGTTGATTTTCGAAGCGGCGAAGCCGTCCGGAGCCACCCGGATCTCGCACCCCTGCTCAAGCAGGGATGGCAGATCAGAAGCGCCGCGCCTCGAATCGTAGAAACAGCAGGGGCCAGCATGATGGTCGTGCTGACGCAGCCGGCCCTTACTCCCTTTCGCCGCAACCTAGCCTGAAAATGCCTCTCTACAGAGGCGCATAGCCGCCCGTCAGGAAAGGGTTCTGTTTCCGCTCACGGCCCACCGTCGTAGAGGGTCCGTGTCCGGGATAGACCACTACGTCATCTCCAAGCGGTACGAGTTCCTGAAAGATTGATTCCATGAGCTGCGGCAGCGAACCCTGCCATAGATCCGTGCGTCCGATAGAACCGCTGAAGAGCACATCGCCCGATATGACAAAGCCGTTCTTCTCGTCATAGAAGCAGATGGAGCCGGGCGAGTGCCCCGGCGTATGCAATATCTGCCATTCCGCCTCTCCGAACTTGATCGTAGCTCCCTGATCCAGAAAAACGCCCGGTTCAGGAGGCGTCTCTATCGACACGCCGAAAAGCCGGGCCTGCTCCTGTGCGCCTCTCAGAAGCGGCGCGTCGGCGCGATGCATTTTGAAAGCCTCTCCGAATTCCTGCGTAAAAAAAGCACAGTCGAAGATGTGATCGATATGAGCATGGGTCAACAATAAATGGCTGATCGAAAGATCATGCTTCTTGAGATAATCCATAACCACCTGTCGCTCCCGCAGCGTCGAACTGCTCGGGTCGATCAGGACAGCTTCTCCGCCGTCATGGCAAATAAGGCAGTTGGTTTGAAAAGGATTGAACGTAAAAGATTGTACCGTCATATTTGCAACCGGTGGGTAGACAAGTCAAATGAAAAGGCTTCCTCATACGCGCAGACAACGCACAGGCTCCAACCCTTCCCTCTGCTGTTGCAGCAGCATCAGAGACGTTGAATGCAAGCGCCTGCCTGTAGGGAGTTTTTCTGCCGGCAGCGCCGCTTTACCAGCTTGCCAGACCGTTTTTTAGAACCTCACAGAACCAGACAGGGCAAGAACCTTTGAAAAAGGCTTTCGTTTACGAGATTCTATGTCCAGATATCTCGTCTTTGCCCTTCTTTCGATGGTCATGCTGTTTGCGGTAGACTACTACGTCTATCGAAACTGGCGTCGCTTTGCGAAATACCAGCGTGGGAAACTGAGATGGACGCTCCCGCTTTACCGGGTCTTCCTGTTCGTCATGCCGTTTGCATTGCCGGCCTACTTCTACTTCTCCCGCTGGTGGGAGGTTGAACCCAAGCTGCTGCGCGCCCTGTTCATCGGATTCTGGGCCATCTACTACCTTCCGAAAGCGCCGATAGCGCTCGTCCTTGTCCTGAAGGATTTCGCCCGGTTCGTTATGTGGCTGTTTAGCTGGTTTCAGGAACGCCTGCTGCCTCCTGCGCCGGTTCGGAGCATCGCCCCACAGACGCAGCCCCCTGCCACGGCGCCGACAGATCCGCTGGACCTTACCGACATGAAGCGCATGAGCCGGGGCGCTTTTCTCCGGAAGATGGGTTGGTCTGCCGCTGCTGTTCCCTTCGTCGTCGTCGGATACGGCGTTTTCCGGTCGCTCTACGATTACCAGATCCATCGCATCCGCGTGCCCATTGTCGGGCTGCCGCGTGCGCTGGAGGGCCTTGCCATCGCGCAGTTGTCCGATTTGCACGCCGGTTCCTTTTTTTCGAGCCACCCCATGGAGGAAGCCGCCAGCCTGGTAAACAGCCTCAAGCCGGATCTGATTGCAATCACGGGAGATTTCGTCAACCACGATGCAGCGGAATCCCGGCTCATTCTCCCTGCCTTACGCACCTTGAAGGCTGATCTGGGCATTGTGGGCTGCCTGGGCAATCACGACCACTATGCCTCTGTGCCCGACCTTGTCGCGCAGCTTCGCACCACGCCCATTGATTTACTCGTGAACAGGGGCCGCACCCTCCAGATCGACGGGGCCAGCCTTCACCTGATCGGCACGGACAATACCGGCTTCCGGCAGAACTTCGCCGACCTCCCTGCGGCTATGTCGAGCCTCAAAACGTCTCCTGACGGTGAGGAGGCCGGCATCCTGCTCGCGCATGATCCTACCTTCTGGGACCTGAAGGTCCGCCCTGATTTCCCGCAGATCGACCTGATGCTCTGCGGACATACGCACGGCGGGCAGATAGGCTTTGAAATCGGGCCTCTCCGGTGGGGGCTGGCTCGTGTCGCCTATCCGCGCTGGGCCGGCCTCTATTCGGAACCGCGAGCAGACAGGGCAGGGTGGAACCACCTGTATGTGAACCGGGGCATCGGGACGGTAGGCCCTCCTATTCGCGTAGGGATTCGCCCGGAGATAACCTTGCTCGAACTTCACCGCGCCTGAAACCGCCTCGCGCCGTATCGCCATGAAGCTCTTCCATCGCCAGGTGCTCCGTATGCTCCCGGCCCCTTTTTTCGGCTGGCTGGGCGTGCTGATGTTCCTGCTTCTGATGCAGTTCCTGATCCGGTTCCTCCCCGAACTCGTCGGCAAGGGGCTTTCTTTTTCCGTCATCGTCGAGTTGATCGCGTACAACCTGGCCTATATGCTGGTGCTGGCTGTACCCATGTCATCCCTCATCGCCTCGTTGATGGCGTTCGGCCAGCTTGCAGAAAGCAACCGCTATCTCGTGATAAAAGGCGCAGGGGTTTCCCTGCCTCGCTTGCTCTGGCCGGTTCTCGTCGTCGGCCTGATGCTTACGGCCGGTATGTGGTACTTCAACAACGAAGTGCTCCCGGAGGCCAACTTCCGGGCCAAAAACCTCTGGCAGGATATTCGCCGCAAACGGCCCGCTTTTCAGCTTCAGCCTGGCGCCTTTTATGACGGCATCAACGGCTACGGCATCCTCGTGCAACAGATCCCTGCCGACTCCACCTCAACCCGGCTCGTGGATGTCCTTATCTACGACCATCAGGAAAGCCCGCGGAAACAAAGCGTCATCAAAGCAAAAAGCGGCCTCCTTGAACCTTCGCCGGACGGTTCGGCCCTCTCTGTAGTGCTTGAACAGGGTCAGTTGCATCAGCGCCAGACAACGCCGGCTCAGGATCAGCCCGAACGGTATCAGCGGCTGGCCTTCGAGCGGTTCCGGATGCGCATGGACCTCAGCGACTTTGACTTCGTACGCAGCGATCCTTCCGACGGCTCCCGCTCAGACCGCACCATGCGTACGAAGGAGATGAAGTATGTAGTGGATTCTCTCAGCGCTAATATTGCTTTTGAAAAACAGGAGCTATCAGGCATCGTGCTGAATCAAAGGATCACCGTGGATTCAATGCATCAGATCAACCCGGAACGCACCGAACTGCTTCCGTTTCCGGTCGAGGACTCCCTGCAATCCCTTTCCTTGCAGCGCCACCCACGCATCGCACTGGCAGGGCTGAGTCCGGCGCAGCGACGCGAGGTGTACGACATCGCGCAGGTCTACACACGCACCACACGCACCATGCTTGACGACCTTACGCGTACCCTCTCCTGGGAGGCCGAACGCAGATCCCGGTTCCAGGTCGAGATCCACAAGAAGAATTCGATTGCGCTGGCCTGTCTTATCTTCATGTTCATTGGCGCGCCTCTGGGCCTTAGCCTTCGGCGCGGCGGCCTGGGCGCCTCCGGCGCGCTTGCCGTCGGGATCTTTCTTTTCTACTGGGTGACGCTCGTGCAAGGAGAGAAACTGGCGGATCGGGGTATGCTCTCGCCCTGGGTTGGTATGTGGATTGCCAACCTCGTTATGATTGTCGCCGGAGCCTGGCTGCTCCTTTATGTCGCCCTGGACCTCCATACGACCCCCGGTCTGTTGAAGCGGCTGCGCGGCCTTTTTCAGAGCATTCCGTAATGTGTTATACGTTCAGAGGCTGTTCAGTAAGGCGGCGCGACCCCTATGGATCTTCGCTCCTGCAGCAACCCGCGCTTCTCGCAACGCCTCCCGCCGAATACCAGGCAGGTTGCCGGAATAACCTGTTCT
>CBDUBU010000093.1:0-13672 GCA_965365465.1 uncultured Rhodothermaceae bacterium | reverse complement strand
TCAACGGGCTGCTGCTGCCGGCGGGGAGCGGTGGTATGGCGGCGGGCGGTACGTCAGGTCCTTCTTCTACGTTTACTTCGGTGCGGGCCTCGGCGGCGGACTGGTGCTGAACGGACAACCGTTCGAGGGTGCTACGGGCAATGCCGGTGAACTTGGTTTATTTCCTGCAACCGCCGGGCCTGACGAATTGGCCGCCTTCCAGCGCCCGCATCTCGGCATCTATTTCAACCTGCCCCGGCTCTACCGGATGCTCGGAGAAAAAGGCATCCCGGTTTCGCATCCCTCCGAGTTGGAACCGCTCTTTGCGCAAGACAACGAAACGCTGCGCTCCTGGCTCGAAATTGGCGCCGGGCAACTGGCCCCGCTCATCCTCGCCATCGAATACCTCGTGGACCCGGAGGTTGTCTTTTTTGGCGGGCGCTTGCCCGAAACGCTCATCCGGGCGCTACTGGACCGGCTGGAAACCATTCTGCCTGCCCTGCGCATTGAAGAGAAAATCTGTTCTCCCTCCCTGCGCTGCGCAACGGCCGGATCTGACGCGGCCGCGCTGGGCGTGGCTACGCTGCCTCTGTATTCCTCCTATGCCCCCGACCCGGAATTACTCATGAAACGAGGAGAAAGCACCTCAGGCGCTTCTTCCCTGCCTCTTTCCCCCATCTGACCAGCTTGAGGATCGAACCTGGTCCACACACCGCCCCTGACGGACACACAGCTTTGATTTGTTATGAACCCCTGCTGCCTGCTGCTCACGCTCCTGTTGATCCTGCCCGGCCTTGCGTCGGCGCAGGACAGCGCCAATCTCCAAATCCGCCTCAACCAGATTGGCTTTTATCCTGATGCGCCGAAGCAAGCTGTTGTCGTGGACGCGCCTGCCGGGGCATTCTACGTCATCTCGCCCGACGGCGCGGACACGCTGTTTACCGGCGTTCTCGACGAGGCGCGTCATTGGGACGCATCCGATGAAACCGTGCGCCGAGCCGACTTTTCAGCGCTACGACAGCCTGGCATCTATATCCTGGCCGTGCCGGGAATCGGCGCGTCCTATCCGTTTACCATCGGCCCCGAAGTGCATCGGCCCGTCGCAACGGCCGCACTCAAGGGGTTTTACTACCAGCGCGTCTCGACCCCTTTGCTCCAGACTCATGCAGGGGGCTGGGCCAGAGAAGCCGGCCACCCGGATGACAGGGTGCTGGTTCACCCCTCAGCCGCAACCGCCGAACGTCCTGCCGGAACGACTCTTGCTGCGCCGCGCGGCTGGTATGATGCAGGAGATTACAACAAGTACATTGTTAACTCAGGCATCAGCACCTATACGCTGCTGGCTCTCTACGAACACTATCCCGAGTTTGCGGCCCGGCTGGAGACGAACATTCCCGAGCGGGGAAATGCGGTTCCTGACGTACTGGACGAGGCGCTCTGGAACCTGCGCTGGATGCTGTCCATGCAGGACCCGAACGATGGCGGCGTCTATCATAAGCTGACCAACCCCAACTTTGACGGGATGGTAATGCCTCATAGCGCCACAGCGCCGCGTTACGTGGTGCAGAAGGGTACAGCGGCAGCGCTCGACTTCGCCGCCGTCATGGCGCAGGCCGCCCGTATCTTTGAGAATTACCCGGAGGCGTTTCCCAACCTCGCCGACACCATGCGTGCGGCTGCGCTGGATGCCTGGCGGTGGGCGCGCATCCATCCGCGTGTCGCTTACAATCAGGATGCACTCAACCAGAGCTACGATCCCGACATCGTGACCGGAGCCTACGACGATGCAAATTTCGACGACGAGTTCGCGTGGGCTGCCGCCGAGCTTTCCGTTACTACAGGTTCCGACAGTTTCCTCACGGTCGCTTCGCCAATGGCAGAAGACCCGGGCGTTCCAGCCTGGCCTGACGTTCGCGGACTCGGCTGGTATACGTTGCTGGACCACCGGCAGCAGTTGACTTCTGCCGTGGATACCACGACCCTGAAAAGACGTTACCTCTCCTTTGCCGACCGACTGGTAGAAGGTCGAGAACAGGTTCCCTACGGTACGGTGATGGGATACGATGCCTCGCAGTTCGTCTGGGGCAGCAGCGCCGTCGCGGCCAACCAGGGGATGGCGTTGCTTCAGGCGTTCCGGCTCACAGCCGACAGCACGTACCTCTGGGCAGCCCTGAGCAACCTGGATTACCTGCTGGGACGTAATGCCACCGGCTACAGTTTTGTTACCGGCTATGGCAGCCGTACGCCGATGCACCCGCACCACCGCCCTTCAGAGGCCGACGGCATCAATGCTCCGGTTCCGGGACTGCTGGCAGGCGGCCCAAATCCCGGCCGACAGGATGGCTGCACCTACGCCTCCAGCCTTCCTGCCCGCTCGTACACGGATGCGGTGTGCAGCTACGCATCAAACGAGATTGCCATCAACTGGAATGCGCCGCTCGTTTATCTCGCAGGAGCCATCGAGGCTGAACTTGCAGTCCCGGCGGCGCCCTGAACGTGGCTGCCCGCTTGCTCCCGCCCCCTACGCCGAAACCACCTATCTTCGGCCTCGAAGCGCTGACTGTGCGGAACCGGACGGGCTGCTTGTCCGGTTCCGCACACCTCCACACTTCGCAGCTTACACGTAAGTATAATTTCAATTCATACTTGCACCAAACAGGAAAACAGTCAGGCACACGAGTTGGTGTGGCTCTGGTGAGCATCCAATCATCCAGAGGCAAAACATGGACCGCCCGCTTGATGCGAAGTTTAAAAGAACCCTTCTCCTCAAACGTCTCATACTCGGACTTGCCGGGGTGGGAGTGCTGGCGGCTGCGTTCGCGCTTTTGACGGGATGGATCGAGCCTTCCATCCAGAGGGACCGGATTCGTACAGCCATTGTGGAGCGTGGCCCCGTTGAGGCAACGATCAATGCGGCGGGGACCATCGTGCCGGAACACGAAGCGGTGCTCTCCAGCCCCGTCGATGCCCGCGTGCTCGAAATCCTGGTGCAGGCAGGGGCGCCCGTGGCGAAGGGAGATCCCATTGTCCGACTGGATGTCGCGCCCTCACAGGTTGCTCTGGAAAAGCTGTCGGATCAGCTTGCCATCAAGGAAAACCAGCAAGAGCAGGTTCGGCTCGGACTGGAGAACGACCTCATTGACCTTCGCAGCCGGTACGAAGTGAAGGAACTGGAAGCGAAGTCTCTGGAAACCCGACTGGAGCAGTACCGGCTGCTCCTCTCGAAAGGGCTGGTTTCCGGAAATGACGTGCGGCAACTGGAAGTGGATCTCGAACGCGCGCGCGTCGAAATGAAGCAGTTGAGCCAGGCCGAAGCGAACGCACGCCGGCTCGCCCTTGCGAAGCTTGGAGGTCTTTCCCTGGAAACGGCAAGCCTGCGAAAAGACGAACAGGAAGCAAAACGGCAACTCGAACTGGCTGCCACGCACGCAGACCGGGAGGGCGTACTGACGTGGGTTACGCCGGAGGTGGGCGCCACCATAAAACGAGGTGATGTCATTGCCCGCATTGCGGACCTTCGCTCCTTCCGTGTAGAAGCAACCGTATCGGATATCCACGCAGGCGTGCTGGCGACCGGCATGGAGGTGAGGGTACAGGTTGGAGAGGCGGAGCTTGAGGGCGTCCTCACGCGGGTCCGCCCCGCCGTCGAAAATGGCATCATCAAAATCGACGCCCGGCTGGAAGACCCTTCAAACGCGCTGTTGCGCCCCAACCTGCGGGCTGATGTCTTTATCGTAACCGACCAGAAAAGCACGGCGCTCCGTGTCAGGCGCGGTCCTTTCCTCGACGGCCCCGGCGATCAGCCCGTGTTCGTGATACGGGGGCAGGCTGCCGTCAGGACAACCGCCCGGATCGGCCTGTCCAACTTCGACTACGTAGAGGTAGAAAAAGGGCTTGCCGAAGGGGATGAGGTCATTATCTCAGACATGAGCAGCCACAAACACCAGAAGGAGATCGCGCTCCGATAAGGAAATCTGTTCATCTCATGAACCCTGTCACACCGGACAAGATGATGATTCAACTGGAAAATGTAGAGAAAGTATACCGAACCGACCGTATCGAAACGGTTGCGCTTTCCCGTGTCGACTTTCAGGTCGAGGAAGGCGAATTCGTATCCATCATGGGGCCTTCCGGGTCGGGAAAAAGCACGCTCCTGAATGTCATCGGGCTGCTGGATGTCCCTACACGGGGAACCGTCAAGATAAACGGTCGGCCCATCACGAGTTATCGGGATCGGGATCTCGCTCACATCCGGAATCAGGAGATCGGCTTCATCTTCCAGACCTTCCACCTGATCAACGACCTGAGCGTACTGGACAACGTGGAAATACCCTTGCTATACCGCCGCCTGGCCGGGAAAGAACGGAAACGCCTGGCGCTCGCTGCCCTGGAGCAGGTCGGGCTGTCTTCGCGTGTGCACCATCGCCCGGCCCAGCTTTCGGGCGGGCAGCAGCAACGGGTAGCCATTGCCCGGGCCATTGCAGGCCGCCCGAAAATACTTCTGGCCGACGAGCCTACCGGCAACCTCGACAGCAACATGGGCGACGAGATCATGGATCTGCTCCATGGGCTGAACCGCGATCACAAAACAACCATCGTGATGGTGACCCATGACCAGCGCATGGCCGACAGGACGAAGCACACCATCCGCATCTTCGACGGGAGACGGGTGAACTGAACCCTCGTCTCCTCACAGACGCATCTACAGGAAAAGCATGACAAAGAACTATTTGAAGCTTGCGTTCAAGGTGCTCTTGCGGCGCAAGTTCTTCACGTTCATCAGCCTCTTCTGCATTGCCCTCACGCTCGTCGTGCTCATGGCAGCCGTTGCTGTTCTGGACCTCATGTTCGGGCCCCAGCCGCCTGAGATTCACGCCGACCGATCGCTGAGTGTTTTTACCCTCAAGGCCGCCATGCCCGAAGGATTTCACCAGAGCGGACCAGCCGGCTATGTCTTTCTCGACCGGTATGTAAAAACCCTGCCCGATGTCGAAGCGGTGACCCTCCATTCCGTTCCGGGTACGGTTATCTCCTACGTGCGCGGCGAGCGAATCCGGTCAAGCCTGAAACATACCGACGCTGCCTTCTGGAAGGTCACAGGGTTCACGTTTCTCGAAGGCAGCCCCTTTACGGAGGAGGATGTGCGCGAGGCGCGCCCCGTGGCTGTCATCAATGCCTCCACACGCCGCAGGTTCTTTGGCGAGGAGCCTGCACAGGGTAAGTGGATCGAGGCCGACGGGCAGCGCTTTCGCGTTGTAGGTACAGTCGAAGATGTCCCTGTTCTGCGGATGGTTTCATTTTCCGACATCTGGATTCCCGTTACAGCCGGCAAAACGGATAGTTATCGCCAGGAACAGGTCATGGGAACCTACATGGCAACCGTCCTGGCCCACAGCAGAGCGGATTTCCCGGCCATCAAATCCGAGTACCGCTCCCGCCTGGGTCAGGCAGCGCTGCCGGAGGGCTTCACCGAGCTAAAGGGCAGCATCGATACCCCCTTTGAGGCTGTTTACCACAATTTGATGGACGACCCTTCTTCGGAAGGGGATGCCGCGTTGTTGATCGTCCTGCTGGGTGGACTCGCCGTCCTTTTCATGGCGCTCCCGGCGGTCAACCTGATCAACATCAATGTCAGCCGCATCATGGAACGAAGCTCCGAGATCGGGGTGCGCCGCACCTTCGGTGCGTCGTCCGGCGCCCTGGTAAACCAGTTCCTGGTAGAGAATCTGGTGCTGTGCCTGATCGGCGGCGCCATCGGATTTGCCCTTTCTTACCTCGTGCTCCAGATAATCGTAGCGTCCGGCATCATTCCGTATGCCAGGTTCGCCTTCAACTATCGCATCTTCGGATACGGTTTACTCTTTTCGGTCGTTTTTGCGCTTCTTTCGGGCGTTTACCCTGCCTGGCATATGTCCCGTTTGCATCCTGTTGACGCTTTAAAAAAAGGCGCCCTATGACAAAACATCTGCTCAAACTGGTCTGGTCACGCAAGCGCTCCAATGCGCTGTTGATCATAGAAGTCTTTTTCTCCTTTCTGGTGCTCTATGCCGTCGCCGTGACGGCGATCTACTACGCCGATAACCACCGGCATCCCCTCGGATTCTCGTTTGAGAACGTGTGGGACGTTAGCGTCAGCACCCGTTCGGGATGGACGGACGAAGACGCCGAGACCATGAGGCAGCTCATGCTTGCGGTCGAAGAACTTCCGGAAATCCGGGCAGTTGCCGGCGTCAGCATCGTTCCTTACTCCGCCGCCGAAATTGACGTGGCCCTCACGTATAACGGACGCACCGTGAGAGCCGGGGGCAACCTGGTGACCGATGACTATGCCGGGGTGATGGGGCTAACCCTGACCCGGGGCCGCTGGTTCGAACCATCGGACGAGGCTATGCACTGGGAGTCCGTCGTTCTCAACGAGCGGCTTGCCCGCCGACTCTTTGGGGATGAAGATCCCGTAGGGAAACGAGTGGATTTCGAGTTTGTCCAGTACAAGGTGGAATGCAAGGTCGTCGGCGTTGTCCAGGAGTACCGGGAGCAGGGTGAATATGCGGGCCTCCGGGATTATGTGTTTCGACGCGCCGCCGTTGATTCCGGGGAGCTGCGAAACATGGTAATCGCAACCCGCGCCGGCGCTTCGGCAGCGTTCGAGGAAAAACTGTCAGCGCGCTTGCAGGCGGCGGCGCCGGACTGGTCATTCGATGTACAGCCGCTGACAGAGAAACGCGCGCTCAACAACCGATACCGCCTGCTTGCCCTTCAGTCGGCGGGCATCGTTGCAGCCTTTCTGATGCTGATGGTCGCCTTTGGGCTGTCCGGCATCATGTGGCAGAATGTGACCCGGCGGACGGAAGAATTCGGGCTGCGCCGCGCCTTCGGCGGCACGGCGCACAGGATTCGGGTGCAGGTCATCCTCGAACTGATCCTGATCGTTTCCGTGGGTGCGCTCGCCGGCGCCTTGCTCGCACTCCAGGTTCCCCTGCTGGGGCTGATCGGTTTTATTGAATCCAGGGTGTACATGGCTGCGTTCGCTCTGTCCCTGATCCTGATTTATGCAATCACCCTCGCGGCAGGACTGTATCCAGGCTGGCTTGCGACCCGTATTCATCCCTCCGAAGCCCTTCATTACGAATAAAGGCTTGCGCCGTCTCGACATGATCTTTATCGTGTCTTTTCCGCTGACAACGTGTGTGAATCTCCATCAGGAATATGATCCTCATTGTCGATGACGATGCCTCGGTTGCAGCGTCTCTGACGCTGGCGCTCAAGCAGGCGGGATACCCCTCACGTTGCGCCGCAACGCAGGAAGAAGCTTTATTGCGACTGAGCGAAGAATCATTCGACCTCGTCCTGCAAGACATGAACTTCTCTCGCAAAACGACGGGCGAAGAAGGGTTGGCGCTGCTCAAGAAAATCAAGGCTGTGCGCCCCGGCCTGCCCGTCATTCTCATTACGGCCTGGGGGTCCATTCCCCTGGCCGTGCAGGGGATGCGGGCGGGCGCTGCGGATTTCATCACGAAGCCGTGGTCCAATGAGTATCTGCTTCAGTCTGTCCGGACGGCGCTCGGTCTGGCCGGCATCAAAAAATCATCCTCGAATGAAAAGCCGATGGACCGGGATGAACTGGACAGGCTGTACGACTTCCGGGAAATCCTCGGCGCCGACCCCGGGCTGCTGTCGGTGCTCGCGCTTGCCGGGAAGGTAAGCGCTACGGAAGCATCGGTGCTCATCACGGGCGAGAGTGGCACAGGCAAAGAACTGGTTGCAGAAGCCCTCCATCGCAATAGTACACGCCGGCGCAAGGCATTCGTAAAAGTGAACCTCGGCGGAATCTCCTCGACGCTTTTCGAGAGCGAGATGTTCGGGCACGTGCGCGGCGCGTTCACCGATGCCTACCACGACCGCGAAGGCCGCTTTGCATCGGCCCACGGCGGCACGATCTTCCTGGATGAAGTGGGCGACCTCGACCCCGGCAGTCAGGTCAAGCTGCTGCGCGTTCTCCAGGATCGCACCTACGAAGTGCTCGGCTCCAGCACGACGCGCCGCGTAGATGTGCGTGTAGTCTCGGCAACCAACCGGCCCTTGCATGAAATGACGGCGTGCGGCGACTTCAGGGAAGATCTGCTCTACCGGTTGAACCTGATCACGCTCCACTTGCCTCCCCTGCGCGAGCGCAAGGGAGACATTCCGCAACTGGCAAACAGCTTTCTGTATGCCGCAGGCCAATCCTACGGCATCTATCAGCGGAGCCTGAGCACGGAAGCCATTCGCTGGTTGCAGGCACAGCCCTGGCCCGGCAACATTCGGCAACTCAGGCATACCGTCGAGCGGGCCTTGCTCGTCTCCAGAGGCGCAACGCTCGAAATCCCGGATTTTGTCGATTCATCCCGTCTTTCCCCCTCTTCGAGAGAGACAGACCGGGTTCCAGAGGTTGGGGCCATGACCATCGAGGAGATGGAGAAAGCCATGATCGAGAAGACGATGTGGCGCCACGGGGGCAACATCAGCCGTGTGGCCGAAACGCTGGGCCTGAGCCGCACCGCGCTGTACCGCCGCCTCGAAAAACACGGCATCAAAACCCAATAAACCGGGGCCGGGGAAATGTGCTGAGGCTCCGCCCTCCCTCCAACCCTTTTCGTTCTCTCCCTGTGCCATGCGATGACACGCCGTGTGAAATTCATCCTGTATCTGCTCCTCGTGCATACGGTGTTTGCAGGGGTCGTGGTGGTGCTGCTCCGGGAAAACCGGATCTGGCTTCTGGCGCTGGAGGTGTTTTTTGCCCTGTCCGGCTATATCGGCTATCGACTCCTGCGAACCCTGACGCAGCCGCTCGAACTGGCTATGAGCGGCAGCGATCTTCTCAATGAGGCAGACTTCACGGCGCGGTTTCTCCCGTCGGGCCAGGTCGAGTTCGACCGGCTCGTTGCGGTATACAATCGGATGGTTGACCATCTGCGTGAGGAACGAATACAGCTGCAAGAACTGAACTACTTCCTCGACCGTCTCATTGCGGCGTCTCCCTCCGGCATCCTCATCTGTGACTTCGATGGCGCTGTGGCGCTCGTCAATCCGGGTGCGGAACACCTGCTGGGCATTCCGGCAGCACAACTTCGCGGACACCGGCTCTCAGGCTTGCCGGTTCCGTTTGCAGATTCCCTTCACGCAATGGAAACAGGCGCAGCGGAGGTGTTCGCGTACCAGGGACGCAGGCGTTTGAAGGTCTGGAAGTCGCAGTTTCTTGACCGGGGCTTCCCCCGGATCTTCCTGACGCTGGGAGAACTGACCGAAGAACTTCGGCAATCGGAAAAGTCCGCCTATGAAAAACTGATCCGGATAACGGCCCACGAGGTAGGAAATACGACAGGAGCCGTCACGAGCTTGCTGGCCTCGTGCCTGAACTATGGCTGTCATTTACAGCAAGAGGACCGGCAGGACTTTGAGGAAGCCCTGCGTGTAGCCATCAAACGGGCTGACCATCTCAACGCTTTCGTGCGCAGTTTTGCCGATGTGGTGCGATTGCCCGAACCGGAACGCCGCCCCTGTGATGTCCGGGCGCTGCTGGAGGATCTGGAACCCCTCCTGCAGGCGGAATGCAGGCGGCGTCGCATCGCATGGCAATGGAAGGCAGCGGCCTCTCTGCCGCTCATCCGGATGGACCGCTGCCAGATGGAACAGGTTTTTTTCAACGTCCTCAAGAATGCGATGGAAGCCATAGGCGAGGACGGCGCCATCACGATCCACCTGGGCACAGAGGGAAAAACGGCTTTTGTAACGATCGAGGACACCGGCTGCGCCCTGACGGAGGAAATCAGGTCTCAGGTCTTTATGCCCTTTTTCAGCACGAAAGCACAGGGGCACGGAATCGGCCTCACGCTGGTGCAGGAAATCCTCGACCGTCACGGATTTGACTTCTACCTCGACGGTGGGCCGGGGAAAAGAACCAGGTTCACGATCCGGTTCGACGCCGCTCCTGACCGCGCGCTCCTTTCGGAAGCGGGCGCCGCGCGCCTATAGCGCCTGCTCGATGCCATCCATCAACATCTGGACGGCAATGGTAATCAGCACCATGCCCATCAGCCGTTCAATGGCGATGAGTCCGCGCTCGCGCAGATAGCGGCGCAGCCCGCTTGCAAAGAACAGGATGATGCTGGAGGCGCTCCAGGCCAGCAGCAACGCCAGCAGCCACTCCGGCCACCGGCCCGGCTCGCGGCTCATCAGCAACAACTCCGTGGCGACTGCCGAGGGGCCTGCCACGTAAGGAATCGCCAGCGGCACGATGAAAGGCTCGCCTGCCAGTTCTTCCCGCAGCGTCCGGTCGGTCGAGGGAAACACCATCCGGATGGCAATCAGGAGCAGGATAACCCCTCCGGCGACCGTCAGCGCAGGCGACGAGATGTGCAGCAATTCCAGCGTGTAGCGCCCTGTGAACAGAAAAAACACGAGCACGCCGAGCGCAACCAGCAGCTCCCGCGCCACCACGCGCTGCCTGCGGCCCTCCTCCACGTTTTTTAGCGCCGTAAGGAAAAACGGGACGTTTCCGAGAGGGTCCATGACCAGAAACAGGAGCAATGCGGCAGAGACGACGGTCATTCCTGCGGCCTCCCGATGGCGGCGAGAATCCCCCCATCGACATACAGCACCTGCCCGTTGACAAAGTCGGAGGCCCGGGAAGCCAGAAAGATGACGGCCCCCTGCAACTCCTCCGGGTCGCCCCAACGGCCTGCCGGCGTGCGCCCGGTGATGAAGTCGTTGAGTGGGTGGCCCTCCGCACGCAGCGGCGCCGTCATTTCCGTTGCGAAGTAGCCGGGGCCGATCCCGTTTACCTGAATGTTGTGCCGCGCCCACTCTGTCGCCATGTTTCGCGTGAGCATTTTGAGGCCCCCTTTGGCGGCGGCATACGCGCCTACCGTATCCCGGCCCAGTTCGCTCATCAGCGAGCAAATGTTGATGATTTTGCCGCTGCCGCGCCGGACCATGCTTCGGGCAGCCGCCTTAGCCATGATGAACGGCGCCAGCAAATCCACGCGCAGCACCGCCTCAAAGTCAGCGACCTCCATTTCAGCCAGCGGCGCACGCCGCATGATGCCTGCGTTGTTGACCAGGATATCCACCGGGCCGACTTCCGCCTCGATGCGCCGGAACGCGGGCGCTGCCTCTTCTTCGCGGCTCACATCGAAACGATACCCGTAGGCCCGAAAGCCCTGCGCCCTGCATCTCTCCACAGCGGCATCGATGCGCTCCTGCGAGGACGCGCCATTGATGACGAGCGTGGCGCCGGCCCGTCCCAGTCCATCCGCCATGGCCTGCCCAAGGCCGCGCGTCCCCCCTGTAACGAGCGCTACTTTACCGGTCAAATCAAAAAGGTCCATTTATTTTCACTTGCAATCTGGTCAAAAAGCACAGGAAACACCTCAAGTCGATTCTTTTCTGTAGACAGGCAGAATGGTCTGGCGCCTTGCAGGAAGGCCGCCTCGAAAAACGTCTGCTGTTCTCTGAGCATAGATGCTTCACTCCGTTCAGCATGACACGGGTGGGACGTTCAGGCAGAACAGGGTTCAGGCAGATGGAAAGAACGTTCTCTCTGGCAGGAAGGGCAAGCAATGGCATTCCCTAACCCGATGTGTCATCCTGCAGCCCGCGAAGGATCTATGCCATAGGACTTGCAGGCGCTCCGGCAAGGCGCAACAGACAGGCGTTCTGCCATTTCTTATGCATAGAGGCGCCACGCCGTTCAGCATGACACAGGTGAAGGTACGCAGCGCAAAGCAATTGAACCGGCAGCTTCCGGGCTGCAATGTGTTGTCTTTGCGTGAATCCATCTATGAGACGTTGCGGACGCAACGACAGCCCGGGAAGAAGATAGGGCTGAACCGAAGGGGTCTACTCAGGCGCTTCGCATCATTCTCCAGAGGTTTCACAACAGCATCGAGGCCGCCTGCAACCGGAGAAGCATCTCCGGATGGTCCGGCGCGTTTGCGGCTTTCCTGTTTCTTCCATGAGGCGGGGAACCTCGATCCGGTTGAGGGCATCTTTCCACGCATTCCGCCTGCCGGATTCCCTGCGCACCCATCCGATCAGAAACGCATGATGTCGAACCGCTTGAGAATGCTTTACGGGGCTGCGCCCCTCCTGCTACTGCTGGCTTCATGCGCGAGCACGCCGCGCGAAACAGCAAGGCTGGAGCCGCCCGATCAGTATCCGGGTTACGAAATGCTTGAAAGCCCTGAAGCCCTGAAGCGGGCCGAGAGTCGCCTGACAGCCTTCGCCGCCGATGCAATGCAAGGCCGGGAAGCTGCCTCGCCTGCCGAGCTTCGCGCCGCCGAGTACCTTGTAAATCATCTGCGCGAGATGGGCGTCCAGCCTGCCGGCGACCTGGAGAACGGGCAACGCTCCTACTTGCAGGCTTTCGACGTACAGACCTTTACACTCGACCCGGAAAAGAGCATCCTCCGCTTCACCGGAGATGAAGAAGGCATTGCCCGCCTGGGGCGCGACTGGCTGGTTATTCCGGCTTATACGAAAGATTTCCCGCTCGATACGCTGGACGTGGTTTTTGCAGGGTATGGCATCGGAGCGCCCGCGCTGGGCCATGACGACTATGCAGGCATCGAGGCGAGCGGCAAGCTGGTCGTAGTGCTGGACGGAAAGCCCGACGGCCTGGATTCATTGCGCTTTCCCACCGGAGCCGTCGATGCAGGCAGTTTTCAGGTAAAGGTGATGAGCGCGGTTCAGCATGGAGCCGCCGCGCTCGTCTTTGCAGGCGACGGCATTTATGACGGAGCCTGGGGCCCCCTCCGGGTGCAGGCCCTCTCGACGGGCATGGCGCCGGCCGGAGGCGCCTCGCAGGCTGCGCCGCTGCCGTTCCTGTTTGTCTCTGAGGCTTTCAGCAGGCGCCTGCTTGAACGCCTCGGCGCCCCGGCTTCTGCGTCGGCTGCCGCTGCCGAAGGGCAGCCGGTGGCTCCCTTTGCCTCGGATGTTTCGATGGTCCTGCAACTCGAACTCGACAGAGGGGAGGCTGTCGCCCACAACGTGGCAGGATACCTGCCCGGCTCCGGCAAGCAAGATGAGTTCGTCGCTTTCGGTGCGCATTACGACCACCACGGCGTTGTCGATGGGGAGATCTACAACGGAGCAGACGACGACGGCTCCGGAACCATTGTCGTACTGAACGTAGCCGAAGCGTTTGCCCTCGACCGCGCGGCGGGCCGCCCTACCGATCGCTCCCTGCTTTTCGTTTTTCACACCGCCGAAGAAAAAGGATTGTTCGGGTCGGCGTATTTCACCTCACACCCGCAGGCATCCATCCTCGGAAAGGTGAAAAACATAGCGGCTCAGATCAACATCGACATGGTGGGGCGCGAAGCGACGGATTCGCTCTTTGTCGTCGGGGCCTACCGCCTCAGTTCGGAATTCGGCGGATGGGTCGATGCCATCAACGATCAACTCGGGCAGAACGAACAGCCTCTCTTTCATTTCAACCGTATGTTTGACGACCCGAACGACCCGGAAAAGATTTACGAGCGCAGCGACCATTTCAACTATGCGAAGAACGGCATTCCCATCGTGTTCTTCACCGACGGCATGGGAGCCAACTGGAGAAAAGGATCAGCGACAGACGACTATCACCTTCCCTCTGACGATACCCCCCTGATCGACTTCGAAAAGATGGCGCGCACGGCGCGGCTGGTTTACGCCA
>CBDUBU010000092.1:0-13704 GCA_965365465.1 uncultured Rhodothermaceae bacterium | reverse complement strand
GAACTGATGGCCGGGCATGACCGGTTCATTGCAGACCTGCGCCCGCTCATGCAGCCGGTGTATCTGGAACGTGGGCTGCCCGGCGGGCTGTGCTGCCATCCCTACGACATCTGCACGGCGCTGATTGCCCGCGAACTGGGCGTGATCCTTACCGACGGAAGGGGCGGGATGCTCGACGCGCCGCTTGACTTGCACACCGGAGTAACGTGGGCCGGTTATGCCAATGAGCAACTACGGGCGCGTGTCGAGCCTGCCCTCATCGGCGCGCTGGCGCGGCGCAACTTGCTGCCTGCACTTTCAGAAACGCACCGCCCCTGATCCACATCCGTTCAGGCCGCGAATGCCTTGTCTGGCGCCTGAGCACTAGCACCGGTCTCATTCTTCAATTTTTCCGCAAGTACGGGCCGGATAGAATAAAAAAGTATCTGATTCCTTATCCTTTGCTCCGTATTCTTCCGCACCTCCATTCTCCTCAACGCATCTGACAACGACATGGGCAGCCTTGAACTTCTGGACTGGACTATCGTCGGGATCTACTTCGTGATCCTCATGGGCATCGTCTGGTGGTCATCGAGACGGGTAGAAACTTCAACGGATTACTTTCTTGCAGGTCGGGACATCGCCTGGTTCGCCGTAGGCGCCTCCCTTTTTGCCTCGAATATAGGCTCGGAGCATATCGTAGGACTGGCCGGCAGCGGCGCCAACAATGGAATGGCGCAGGCGCACTGGGAATTGCACGCCTGGATCATCCTGATGCTGGCCTGGATCTTCGTGCCGTTTTATCAGCGATCCGGCGTCTTTACTATGCCTGAATTCCTGGAAAAGCGCTTCAGTTCAGGATCTCGCTGGGTGCTCTCCATGGTTTCCCTCGTCGCCTATGTGTTCACGAAAGTATCAGTAACGGTCTACGCGGGCGCCCTCGTTTTCCGGACGCTGCTGCCCGACACCTTCGGCACGCCGGACAATGCCTTCTGGGTAGGCGCCGTTACAACGGTGATCCTGACAGGCATCTACACGGTCTTCGGCGGCCTTCGGGCCGTTGTGTACACGGAGGTGCTGCAAACTGGGCTTCTGCTGCTCGGCTCTGCCTTCATCACGTTCTTCGGCCTTTCCCAACTGGGAGGCTGGAGCGAGCTTCAGTCTATTTCCAGCATCAACCCGGAACGCTTTGCGCTCTGGCGTTCCAACTCGGACCCGGTGTTCCCGTGGCTCGGCGTGATGATCGCCTCGCCCATCGTAGGCATCTGGTACTGGTGTACCGATCAGTACATCGTACAGCGAACGCTCTCGGCCCGGTCGCTCACGGATGCGCGGCGCGGCGCTATCTTCGGCGCTTTTCTCAAGGTGTGGCCCATCTTTATCTTCCTGATTCCGGGCATGATCGGCTACGCGCTCCACACGAAAAACCTCATTCACATCCCGACGGCGCCGGATGGAACCATCGTAGGCGATATGGTCTTTCCGACGATGGTAGCCGAACTGCTGCCGGTGGGCCTGCGCGGGCTGGTCGTAGGGGGCCTGCTTTCGGCGCTAATGAGTTCGCTGGCCTCGCTGTTCAACTCCTGCGCCACCCTGTTCACCGTGGATATTTACGAAAAGCTCCGGCCCGGCAAATCCGAGCGCCACCTGGTGCGGGTCGGGCGCATTGCTACGGGCGTGGTGGTGATCTTCGGGCTGATGTGGATCCCCATTATGAAGGTCATTTCTGAGGGCAATAGCGGTCTGTATAACTATCTGCAAAACGTACAGGGCTTCCTTGCGCCTCCCATCACGGCAGTTTTTCTGCTCGGACTGTTCAGCAAACGCATCAATGCGCACGGCGCATTCTGGGGGCTGGTGATCGGCTTTATCCTCGGCATGGCAAAGCTGACGCTTCAAACCCTGACGCAAAGCGGCGCCATGGCCTCAACCGGAATGCTCGGCGCTATCGGTGCCTTCAACGGCTATTACTTCTCCGGCGTGCTGTTTGTGTTTAGCGTCGTACTGATTATCGCAATTTCAATGGCGACGCCCCCACAGGATGAAAGGCAGATCCAGGGTCTCACGTTCAAATCGGTTTCGCCGGAACAGAAAAGGGCAAACCGGGAAAGCTGGTCGAAGGCTGATGTGATCGGCACGTTCGTCGTGCTGGGCCTCGTACTCGGTATCTATATCTACTTCAGCTTCTGGTTGATGTAAAAAAAGGTTGCGCCCGACTTCTACTTACCAAACCGTCTCTGGAATACAAAAGAAACCTTGCTGACCTGTTACTCCGCAGCCTGCTCCAGCGCCGCCCGATCCCACTCCCCGAGGTCTGCGGCTGCTTCGTAGGTGCTCTGCAAGAACGCCAGCAGCATGGCCTCCGGTTTTTGTGCTTTCCGGACTGTTTCGTAAGGAAGGATGAATTCACGCAGGTCTTCATGGTAGTAAGCGGCCTGCGGCTCTACGGGATACTGCGGGAAGCCATCCGGTTCGGGATAGGCATAGGCATAAAAGGCGGCCTCGCCCAGGCCGATGCCGGGCCAGAAACCCGCGCTGCTCACCTCGTGCGAGTAGGCTTCGCGCATGACGTAATCCCCCACGTTCGGGATGCCTCCCGGATGAGGCGGCGCGGTTCGCCCCGAGAACCGGGTCACGGCAAAGTCAAAAGCGCCCCAGAAAAAATGGGCGGGGCTTGCCTTCCCGATAAACCGCGCCCGGAAAACCTTGAAGATCCGGTCCACCTGGAGCAGCGCGCGCCAGAACCGGGCTGCATATTCGGGATCGTAAGCCGCATGAATATCGTCGTCTTCAAAAGGGATTGCGGTTTCTACCTCGACAGGCACCGGCCAAATCGCTACGTCGAGACCCAGTTCTTTCAAGGCCGCCATTGTTTTGCTGTAGAAACGCGACACCGGCATCGGCTCCAGGGGAAAGGCGACGTTTGAGCCGTCGCTCGTCCCAATCTGAAGTTCGTGCCGGCAAAAGTCGAAGTCGATGTGAAAGGCGCGCACGCCGTGCGGAATCAGGGAGGTGGACAATCCATTCCAGGTGACGTAAAGAGGCGCCTGCCACCAGTGGTTAACCATAGGGGCGCAGGCCAGCCTGATTTTGCCCACGATCTGCGTCCACAGGTGCAGCGTCGCGCAGGTGTCGCTCCAGGCATCCAGCGGCAGCGCCGGCCAGATTTCGGATTGTAGCTGATTTACTGCCATGCGGCCAGTAGATTGCGGACAAAGGTAAGTTCGTCCTCGTTTATGGTATGTCCCATGCCGGGGTAGATCCGTTCCGTCACCTCGGCTCCCAACGCCCGCATCACGCGGGCGGTAGTATGCACACGCGAGAGTGGGATGTGAGGGTCCCTGTCGCCGCAGCCCAGGAAAACGGGGGCGCCTTCTAGATCACCCCCATAGTCAAAAGTTTTATCGTCGGGAGGAACCACTCCGGGATTTTGCCCGGAGCCGATAAGCCCGCCGCTGAAAGCGATGACGCCGCCATAACGTCGTGCGTTCCGTGCGGCAAATTCCAGCGCCAGACAAGCGCCCTGCGAAAAACCAAGCAGCACCGTCCGTTCAGCGGGGATCCCGGCTTTTACGCTCTGCCGCAATACGTCGCCGAGCGCCTGGATGCCTGAAAAAAGCTCAGGTTCGTTCTGCGCCAGCGGGGCGAGAAAACTGTGCGGATACCAGGTGGAACCACCAGCCTGCGGCGCCAGCCATGCTATGTCTTCACGACGAAACTCCTCCGCCAGCGAAAGAATATCCCGCGCCGATGCGCCCCGGCCATGCGCCAGAATCACACACGCTTTCGCCTCGTGGAGCAGAGCGCCGGTTGCGGCAACCGGCTGTCCCTGATGTATACGGCTCGTATGCTCGGAACCGGGGATTTGCTGCTCCTTCATAACGGCCCCTCGGCAGGAGCGGAACCGGGAAGGCGTAGCGTTCCGAGTTGCTCTTCCAGATCGGAGCGCCGCGGCTCCAGCCACGATGGCAGTTTCAGATCCGAACCCAGTTTTTCCAGGCTTTCATCGACCGTAAAGCCCGGCGCGTCTGTAGCGATTTCAAAAAGCACGCCGCCCGGCTCCCTGAAGTATATGGAACGGAAGTAGTTACGGTCCTTCACGTCCGTCACATACAACCCCGATCTCGCAATGCGCTCGCGCCACTGCTGCTGCTGCTCATCAGTCCGCGCCCTGAAAGCGACGTGATGAACCGTACCGGCCCCTGCACGTCCGACTTCATCGGAATGAACCACGTCTACCACGTTTCCCGGCGCTCCTCCGGGAGCCTTGAAGCGAAGGCGCCTACCCTCCTCCCCCACAGTCTGATAATCGAAAACGTCGGTGAGCAAACGGGCTGTGTGCTCCTGGTTTGTAACGGCAATTGTAGCTCCGAAGAAACCACACAGAGCGTGTTCCGGAGGTACGGTTCCCTCTTCCCATCCGGCCTGCGCACCGGCGCTCATATGGGCCGCCATCTCGATCAGCATTCCATCCGGATCTCGCGCACGGAGCACAGACATACCGAAACGCATTGTCTCTTCGACATTGCCTCCGCTGCCCGCAAGACGGATTCTCCAGTAGTCAATTGAATCTTCGGAAATGGAAAACGTCACGCCGTCAGCCATCCCGGCGCCCGAACGCCCGCGCACGGCAGAGGGCCAGGGAAAGAACGTGAGAATCGAACCGGGGCTTCCCTGTTCATCTCCATAGTAAAGATGATAGGTTCCGGGGTCGTCGAAGTTCACGGTTCGCTTGACCAGCCGCAGCCCCAGCACGCCGACGTAGAAATCAACGTTCCGTTGCGGCGGCCCGGCAATAGCCGTCACGTGGTGGATGCCAGGAATGGGATCGTACACAACCATTTACAGGTAAAGCGTTCGGGGTTCAGGCGGCTGCATCAAACCGGGCGGCAGTCTCCTTGAAATACTGGGTCCAAATTCGAAAATCCTCCAGAAACTGCCGGAGAAACCGGCGCGTGGGTTCGTCGATGAGCCGGCCTGTTTCGTCGAACTTCTGAGTTGCCTTTCCGACGAGGACGCCGGGATGCGGCATCACAAGAGCCAGGGTGGATAGCAGCACTAGCTTGAGTTGTTCCTGGGCGCGTGCGCCGCCAATGGCTCCGGGAGATGCGCTCATCATCGCAACAGGCTTTCCGGCCAGCGGCGAACGACGCGCCGGACGAGAAGCCCAATCAATGGCGTTTTGCAATACTCCCGGTATGCTATGGTTGTATTCCGGTGTAACGAAAAGCACGGCGTCGGCCTCCGCAAGCGCCTGTTTGAACTGCTCAACCGCCGCAGGACGCAGCGCGTCCGTGTCCAGGTCTGCGTTGTATAGGGGAATGCCTGCCAGGTCAAAAAGGTCGATGCGCATTCCAGAGGGCGCTATCTCCTGAGCCGCCTTCACCAGCGCCTGATTATAGGACCCTGCCCGCAGGCTGCCTGCAATACCCAGTATGTTGGTTGTCGAAATAGACATCTTATATAATTTGTACAGGGTTTTCGTTAGCGTCGCTTACACTTACCCACAAGGCGCATACGATGTTCGCCGCGAACGAGGAACGCAGCGGTCTCCACCGTAACTTTATGCCCCGAAACCTCCCGACCGCCCAGCGTCTGCCGGAGCGCAACTCCTGTCATTGAGCTTCGTAGTAGCATAGGTGTTAATTTTTTAACACAACCGGTTGACTTTTTTTCAAAGGCAACGTATCGTATACAAAGTGCGAAAAAATTAACACCAATCCTTCTTTTTATTCAGCCATTCACCCATGAGCCAGCCTTTGCATGGCAAGTTGAGCCGCCGCGAGAGTCAGATCATGAACGCCGTATACAGCCTGGGTAAGGCTACGGCGGAAGAAGTGCGCTCCAACCTGCCCGACCCGCCGTCCAACTCGTCTGTTCGCGTGCTGCTGCGCATCCTCGAAGAGAAAGGCCACCTTACCCACGAACAGGACGGACAGCGCTTTGTCTATCTGCCTGTCGTTCCGACGGATCAGGCTGGTCACACAGAACTGAAGCAGGTTGCAAAGACCTTCTTCGGCGACTCCATACCGAGTGTCGTCGCTGCCCTGCTTTCCACTTCACGGTCTGAACTCTCACAGAAAGACCTGGATGAACTTTCGATGCTCATCGAACAAGCAAGAAAAGAGGACCGATAGCTATGGATGCCTTCACCCCCACTCCCTTCGTGCTGTTTTTGCTGGAAGTCCTGGTCAAAGGGACGATTCTTCTTTCGGCAGCAGCGATCCTTACCGCTGCTCTGCGGCGTACGTCGGCGGCTGTACGGCACGGGATCTGGAGCCTGGCCTTTGCCGGGCTGCTTGTCCTGCCCCTTAGCATTGCAACAGTTCCTTCCTGGGAGGTTGCCTTGCCCTCGATGCTGCCGGTCGAACAGATCAGCCATCCCGCTGCGCCTCCGCAGTCGCTGCAAGAGACTCCGATAACCGCTACAGCGCCGCAGGCAGCAATACCGCTCGAAACCAGCCATGCGCAGGCAGCATCGCTGCCATCGGCAACAACATCCTGGCCCTGGATGCAGATTCTCCTGATGATCTGGGCGGCAGGCGCGCTTGCCCTGCTGGCGCGGCTTGGTCTGACGCTCGCAAAATTGACGACAATCACGCGTTGCGCGCTGCCTGTCAGCGATCCTGAATGGACCGAACTGTCCGGCGTGCTGGTGGAAGTCCTCGACATCCGCCGACCGGTGCGTATCCTCCAGCACAAGACGGTGATGGTGCCGATGACCTACGGGTTACGGAAGCCGGTCGTGCTGCTGCCCGTGGAAGCCGACGCATGGCCCGAGGAGCAGAAGCAGGTAACGCTGATGCACGAACTGATGCACATCCGCCGGCTCGACTATCTTGCGCATGTCCTTGCCATCGTTGCCAGGGCATTGCATTGGTTCAATCCGATGGCTTGGTATGGCGCGAAACAACTCTTGCTGGAGCGCGAGCAGGCTTGCGACGACGGGGTGCTCTCTATGGGCATCGCCAGATCGTGCTATGCAGATCACCTGCTGGAAACGGCGCGTTTCGTCCTGACGCGCCGGGAGGCGCCTACAGGAGCGCTTGCCATGGCGCGTCCTTCCGATCTCAGAAAGCGCATCGTTGCCATTCTGGACCCGGCCCGGCAGCGCGAAGGGCTTACGCGGCTTCGCGCCTTCGGCATGAGCGGGTGCGCGCTGGCCGTTCTTCTGCCGGTTGCTTCCCTGCAGCCGAACGGCAGCAGGCATCTGCAAACAGCCTCCAACGCCGACTTTCTTACAACGCCCACCCGACACGAGGTTGTGGAAAACATCATAGCCGATCATGCAGGGGAGCAACCGTTGGCGCTGGCGCCGAAAGAGACGCCTGTCCGGAGGAAACAGGCGGCGCTCGTTCAGATAGCCCTGGAAGAAAATGATGAGCCTTCCGACACCTCACACACCGAGGCGCAAAAAAAGGCCGTGTTCGCCCTTTCCCAGCTTCCCACGGAACAGAGCATTCCACTGCTCACCGATATCGCAAAAACACACAAGAATGCAACCATTCGGGCGGAAGCTGCCTTCTGGCTCGGCCAGGAAGGCGGCAGCGAGGCGGCTGCTGTGCTGGCGAGCCTTGCCTTGAACGATGCCAGTGAGGAGGTGCAGAAAAAGGCGGTGTTCGCCCTTTCCCAGCTTCCAAATGAGACTGCCATCCCCGAACTGACCAGAATGGCTCGTACGCACCAGCACGCCGAGATGCGTGCGGAGGCTGTGTTCTGGCTGGGTCAGAAAAGCGGCGAACAGGCGGCAGAAGTCCTGGAGGACTTTGCGCGGAACGATGCCAGTGAGGAAGTGCAGAAGAAAGCAATCTTTGCCCTTTCGCAACTCGACCACGCCGCAGCGATCCCCCGGCTGATCGACCTTGCGAAAACCCACCCCGATGCAGAGCGGCGCAGCGAAGCGATCTTCTGGCTGGGCCAAACCGGCGATCCCAGAGCCGCCGATGTGCTCATGGACATCATCAACCAACCGTGATTCGAGCAACTGTATGGTCTTGAAGCACCGTCCCCCCTTTTTCGTTGCGGCGCTGTGCGCCGTGTTGACTTGCGCGGCGCAGGCCCAGCCTGTCCTCCGGGCGCCGCAGCCTGACGAGCCGCTCGAAACGCGGTGGAAATGGGCCTTGCAAGAAGCAGGAGACAATTGTCCACGAGGCTGCTGGATCGGCTACGGCATCCGGCAACTCATGGAGAGGGATTCCTATATCGGATCGTGGCGCTCCGACCAGGACAACCGCCCGTCGCTGCAATCGTTGCTCTACGGCCGGGAAGTCGAACCGCGCCCCGACGACAACCGGAATGCAGCCCGTCGAGCGCTGAACCATCTTGACCGGCAGCCTCGGCAAAAGGTGATGAAGGAAATTGCCTTACTGTTCCGGCTGGATTCCGGCGGCAAAGACCTCCATGAAATCACACTCAGCAACATCTCGATGGCGGTAGACCTCGAAAACCTACCCCTGCTGTGGCTTGGTACGGCAGATCATACCGAGAGCATCGCATTCCTCGACCGGCAGTATAAACAGGCGAAAGGGATTTCCCTGAAAGAGGAACTGGTTTCCGCTGTGGGTCTCCACCGTGGAGAAAAGCTCGCCGCGGCTTTTCTGACTGAAGTTTTGAACAGCCGTGCAGATGGAGACCTCCGGGAGAAAGCCGTCTTCTGGCTGGCCGAGCAGGATCAGTCCGGCGTCCTGCCTCTGCTGGAGCGTACCGCCCGTAACGATGCCGACGCCGGGGTGCGTGAGCAGGCGGTATTCGGGATCAGCCGGATCGACTCGGAGGCGGCCACGGAAAGGTTGATCGACATGGCGCGTCATCTCGATAACCCGAATACGCGCGAGAAGGCTATCTTCTGGCTCGGACAGAAGGCCTCGCAGAAAGCCGCCGAGAACCTGGAAGACATCGCCGTGAATGATCCGAACGTCGAGATTCAGAAAAAAGCGGTGTTTGCCATTTCCCAGTTGCCCGGCGATCAGGCCGTGCCGCGCCTCATCAGCATCGCCCGGACGCATAAAAGCGCTCCGGTGCGGAACGACGCGATCTTCTGGCTTGGACAAACCGGCGACGAACGCGCCGTCGATGCGCTCGTCGAGATCGTGCGCGGGCAGTAACGTTGACGCGGCTCGCTCAGGATTACACTTCGGTGCGGGTTGTGGCAATCCTCCAAAGATCGTGTCATGCTGAACGGAGTGAAGCATCCATGCTGCGAAACAGGCAGGCGCTCGTGACGTGCTCGCGTCCATGCCCCCACTAACTTCATCAGCAAAACAAGCAAACCTCACGTCGCAGTTGTACCTTGCTCCAACGTATCTTACCCAAAAAATCACACAGCGGAGCGAGACTATGAACAGGTTCTCAGGAAGGCTACTACTGATCGGACTGACGCTGGTGTTTGTTTCAGCGTGCGAAACGGAACAGACCGCACCTGAATCACCGGATACGGAGGCATCTGCCCTCCAACTGAGCGAGATATGGACCCTCGCCGAAGGGCTGAACCGGCCGGAATCGGTCGTTTATGATCCCGAACAGGACGCACTCTATGTCTCAAACATCAACGGAGACGGATCGGAAAAGGATGGAAACGGCTATCTCTCGAAAGTCTCGACCACCGGCCAGATGGTGGAAGAACAGTGGGTAACCGGCCTGAATGCTCCCAAAGGGCTGGCGCTCAGCGGAAACAGGCTGTACGCGAGCGACATCGACGAACTGGTCGAGATAGATCCGGCGACGGGCGAGATCACAGCCCGATACCCTGCCGAAGGAGCCGCCTTTCTGAACGATGTGGCCGCCGGGCCTGACGGCAGCGTCTACGTTTCCGACTCGCGGGTAAGCAAACTTTACCGGCTGCAGGGCGGCAACCTGAGCCTGTTTCTGGAGGATGGGCGGGTGATGGCGCCCAATGGTGTGCATATCGTTGAGGGTCGCCTCGTAGTCGCCGCCGGGGACAGCACCATCGAGAACGCAGGCGGCGCCCGCTATCTGCAATCCGTCTCGCTGGACGGGCAGGAGATTGCTCCGCTTTCGGATCGCACGCCCATCGGCTCCGTGGACGCCGTAGAGCCGGACGAACGGGGGGGGCTGTTTCTGACGGACTGGGGAGCCGGCAAGGTGATGCATTACGCCCCTGAGAACGGGGTGACAACCTTGCTCGAAGTAAGCCAGGGCACTGCCGACCTGGAATACGTGCCCGATACGCAGACGATCTATCTGCCGGTGATGATGTCCGACCGGCTTATCGCATATCGGGTAGAAAGGTCAGAATGACGCCTGTGAACGCTGTCTTGTCGCCGGAAACAGCTATGTCGCCGGCCTTCCCCGGATAACGTGATCGGACCAATCTTCGCAGGATGAAAATTATTGCGTCTCTGGTCGTCGGCCTTCTTGCTTCGACGACAATGGGAGTCGGCGGATTTTTGCTGGGCTGTGTCGTCGGATACCTGCTCTGGGAGCACCGCGAGATGGCGAGGCGGCTGCAAGCGATGGAAACTCAGGTCTGGAACCTGGTGCGGGAAGGGTATCAGGTTCGCCGCGCTGAGGCGCCGCCTGCGCCGGAAGCTGTGGCAGAGACAGACGCGCCTCCTATCGCCGCCCCGCTGCCTGCCTCTGAAGTTGAAGCATTGCCTGTTCAGCCTGAAGATGCAGAGCCGATTTTCGCAGGGCCTGAGCCTGTTGCACCTGAACTTCAGATGCAAGATCGCAAAGAGCAGAAACATTCAGGAATCAGGCGCCATGCCGAAACCCTGTCCGAACAGGTGCGCGCTTTCTTTTTCGGCGGAAACACCCTCGTGCGGGTCGGGCTGGTGGTGCTGTTTTTCGGGTTTGCCTTTCTCGTCAAGTATGCCGTCGACAATGACTTTTTCCCGCTCGAACTGCGGCTGGCAGCATCAGCCGGTGCAGGCATTGCGCTGACGGGCCTCGGCTGGCGGCTCCGCTCGCGGCGGCCTGATTTCGCGCTTGCCTTGCAAGGCGGCGGCATGGCGATTCTGTATCTGACTATCTTTGCCACCTACCGGCTGTACGGCCTCATTCCGGGTGGCGCCGCCTTCGCGTTGCTCGTGGCGACTACAGCGCTTGGCACGGCGCTCGCCCTGCTGCAAAACGCCCAGAGCCTGGCTGTTCTTAGCTTGCTGGGCGGCTTCTTTGCGCCGGTTCTGGCCTCCACGGGAGAAGGAAGCCATGTGATGCTGTTCAGTTATTACGCGGTTCTGAACGGCGGCATCCTGGCGCTCGCGTGGCGCCGGACCTGGAGACCCCTCCACCTGGTGGGCTTCTTTTGCACCTTCGGCATTGCAGGGCTATGGGTTGCCGAGTCGTACCAGCCTGCCCTGTTTGCAACTACGGAGCCTTTTCTGATTCTCTTTTTCCTGCTTTACTTCGTTATCTCCATTTTGCAGGCCCGGCGCAGCGAAAACCACCGGATGGCGCTCGTGGACGGAACGCTTGTCTTTGGCCTGCCGGTCGTTGTGTTTTCGCTTCAGGCCGGCCTGGTCGAGCCGTTTCCGTACGGGCTGGCCTGGAGCGCGTTCGCTTTCGGATGCTTCTATGCAGCGGCGGCCTACGTCCTGTACCGGCGTTCGCCGGAAATGCTGCGCACCCTGACCGAATCGTTCGCGGGCATTGGCCTGGTGCTCGGAACGATGGTGCTGCCGTTCGCGCTCGACGCTACATGGACGGGAACAGGCTGGGCGCTGGAGGGAGGCTCCATGGTATGGCTTGGTTTTCGCCAACGGCGTGTACTCGTCCGGCTGTCGGGGATGCTGCTTCAGGGCGCGGCCGGAGCCTCCTTCCTGCTGGGTTCCGAGTCGCTTGGAAGCGAAATGCCGCCTGTTTTCAACCGATTCTTTTTCGGTTGTCTTGCCCTCGCCGCAGCAGCCTTCTGGACGGCCTTTCTGGTGCAGCGTCGCCGCAAACAAGCACGGGCGTGGGAACGCCTTTTGGAAGGGGTCTTCCTCACGCTTGGATTATTATGGTGGCTGGGCGGCGGTTTTGGGGAAATCGCGCGTGAACTCGATACGGAGGCGGGCTATCACCTCGCCGTGTTGTTCGTGATAGCAACGGCGCTGGCCTGCATCCTGCTCCGCAGGATGCTCCACTGGCAGGCATTGCGCTTCCCGGCGCTGCTGCTGCTTCCTGCGCTGGCCCTGATGCTTCTCTTCGCGGGCGTTATCGTGACGCATCCGTTTGAAGCCTGGGGGTTTCTGGCGTGGCCGATTGGGACTGCTGTAGTTTTCTTCGCATTGTATCGACTCGACACGGAAATCCCGGAGCGTGTAGCTCGCCTGCTCCACGCTGCCGGTCTCTGGTTTGTTGCCGCTGTGCTTACCTGGGAAGCCGTGTGGGTTGGCGGCAACCTCGCTTTGTCCGGAGCCGCCTGGCCGCTCCTCGGCTACGCGATCGCTCCTGTGCTCCTTGTCCTGCTCGTCACACGGCAGGCTGGACGGGATGCCTGGCCTTTTGGCGTATGGCGCAGCGAATACCTGCTCTGGGGCGTGGTCCCGCTGTTCGTCGCCGTCTGGTACTGGTCCCTGTATATGAGCCTGCGCCCGGCTGAGCCTGCACCGCTGCCATACCTCCCCCTCGTAAACCCGCTCGACCTCGCGCTCGGACTTACCGTGATCGCAGGCGTCGGATGGTATCGAACAACCCGAAACCTGCTTCCCGTTTTTCGTTCGCCAGGACTGCGCAGGCTACTGCTCTGGGTGCTGTCGGGCACAGCGTTTCTGTGGCTCAACGCAACGCTCGCCCGCACGGTTCATTTCTGGGATGGCGTTCCCTATGATGTCGATGCCCTCCTGGCCTCCAACACTTTTCAGACTGCGCTGACGATCTTTTGGACGGTGCTCTCCGTAACCACAATGGCTATAGCGGCGCGGCGCGGTGGACGCACGCCCTGGGTTGTCGCAGCGTCCCTGCTCGGTGTTGTCGTCGTCAAACTGTTCGTCGTAGACCTGTCGAGCATCAGCACCGTGGCGCGGATTACGACGTTCATTGTGGTCGGCCTGCTGCTTCTCCTCGTCGGCTACCTGGCGCCCGTGCCGCCGCAGCGAAGCGCGCCTTTGACGGCGGAAAACTCCTGACCCGTACAAAACCATTGACGCCTGAAGCGGAATAACTGTTGAAACGCCTCTGCCTGATTTTCTTGCTGCTCCTGACAGGGCAGGCTTCGCCCCTTGCCGCACAGGAGCTTTCGCCCGTCAGCTTCGCACGGGGCCTGCGGATTGAGCCGCTTGAAGAACGTCCGCTCCACGCGGTCCTCCTGCCCCACGAAGTCTACCAGACCGCCACACGCCCTGACTTGGGCGACCTGCGTATGTTCAACAGCAGCGGCGAGGTGTTGCCCCTGGCCATCTACCATACGGGAGAGATCCGGTCGGAGTCGTTGCCCCGGCAGCAACTGCCGTTCTTCCCGGTTCACGGACAGTCCGATGCTGACCTCGCAACCCTTGACGTGAAGGTGCGGCGCACACCGTCGGGGGCGCTGGTTCAGATGGAGCAACGGACAGGAAGCCGGTACGACAGCCGCCCGGTGCGCGCCTATCTCATCGATGCCGGGGAACGGGACACGCCTATCCAGCAACTCAACCTCTCCTGGGCAGATACCACCTCCGATTTTGTCCTTGAGGTCATTGCCGAAACAAGCGATGACCTCACTACGTGGCAAACTTGGGGGACCCCTGCTACCCTGGCGCATCTGCGCTACGGCGGCAACAGGCTGCGCCGCCAACGCCCCCT
>CBDUBU010000091.1:0-13714 GCA_965365465.1 uncultured Rhodothermaceae bacterium | reverse complement strand
CGTGTAAGGTTGCTCGTAACGCTAACGGGGGCGGACGGAGCCGAGTCCTCCATCCACACCGACTACTTGGCCTGTCACCCAACCGCTTCGGCTGCCGTCGAGCAGCCAGTGAAGCGCTTGCGCAACATCGTTAGGCTCTCCAAGCCGGCCAAGTGCGTGCATGGAGATAGATTGTTTCCGTGCTGCTTCGCTGCCGAGGATGGCTGCGCTCATTGGCGTCTCGACAAGACCCGGCGCAACGCAGTTGACACGCACCCCCCGGTTTGCATAGGTCGATGCCGCCGAGCGGGTTAAGCCTATGATCCCGGCCTTTGCAGCAGCGATGGCCTCATGGTTTGCAATCCCGGTTTGCGCCGCCGCCGACGAGCAAAGTACGATCGAGCCGCCGCCGTTATTCATCATCGCCCGCGCCGCCGCTTTTACCGTGTAAAAGGCCGTGCTCAGATTGAGCGTGATGGTGCGGTGATACTCCTCAGCGCTCGTCAGATGAGCCGGTTTCAGTAGTATGGAGCCGACACAGTTTACCATTCCGTTCAGGTGTCCGTACGTCTCTGTGGTGTGCCCGACAATGGCCTGTACCTGTTCTGGATCGGTGGCATCAAGGGAGAAAAAAGCAGCGTTGGTCTTTTCAGCTAGTTCGCGCAGGTGATTTTCGGTGCGCGCTCCTGCGACCACCTGCGCCCCTTCAGCCGTCAGGAGCTTGCAGAGCGCAGAACCAATCCCGCCCGTAGCGCCTAACACAATGTAAACAGGTGCGTCTTTTTCGCGTTTCATACCGAATCCTGTCCAGCGTATCTGTTGGCAAAGCCGGAGACCGGGTCAGCTTGCCGCTCCTGGGCGAAAGCTGCGCAATCCCCAATGGCCCGGCTCAGGGCATCCGGCGAGTCCCCCTCCCGTAGAAACTGCACCGGATGCCTGAAACCAGGTTGCGTGGGTGCTGATTAATGGGTGCTTGCCGGCGGCATCAGGACCGTGTCGATGACATGAATGACTCCGTTAGTCGCTTCTATGTCCGTCGCGGTTACTGTTGCATCATTAATCATCACAGAGCCGTCTTTCACTTTTATGTTCAGGTCGGAGCCTTGAACGGTCTTTGCTGATTTCATGGAAACTACCTTACTGGATCCTACTGCGCCCGAAACCACATGATAGGTCAGGATAGCTGCCAGTTTGTCCTTGTTCTCCGGCTTTAGAAGGTTTTCCAGGGCGCCTTCCGGAAGCTTGGCAAAGGCCTCGTCCGTCGGAGCAAACACGGTGAAAGGACCTTCTCCTTTCAGCGTCTCTACCAGGCCCGCCGCCTTGACGGCTGCCACTAATGTCGTGAAGCCGCCGTCAACGGCTACTTCTACGATATCCTTTTCGGGAGCAGGACCCTCCTGCGGCCCGGAGGCAGTGGCATTCAAACGCAGAGGAAACATGACCAACAAGATCAGTGCTATTCCTGCTGCGCTCAGGGATAAGGCGCGGGTTACGTGGGTGTTAATCATCATGCATCCTCTTTGTTTAGGTTTTCTGTTCTGGATGGCGCCGCAGGCACGGAAAGAGGGTAAGAGCAGATCCTTTACTCGGTATCGCCTTGTTTCTTTGCCGCCTTTTTGTATTTTCTTCTGCAACGCTCAAAACATCCGAAACGTTCAAATCATTCATATCGTTCAAAGCGGTGCGGAATAGAAGGTTCCGTCAGCAATGCTCATTTTTCATTCGTTACAATTTGTCCTCATGGACGCTCCTTACATCTTGCCTTGAGTGATCCGGAAAACACCAAACCTAGCTCTAACACTTACCTATGCAGGCCATTCAGACCCGAACCCTATCACCTAAAGAAACAGCACAGATCATCGGCGTCAGCGAATCTTCTATCAAGCGGTGGGTAGATGACGGGCTTATCGAGGTGATCCGAACAGCCGGAGGACACCGGCGCATCCTGACGCTCGAAGTGCTGCGGTTCGTGAGACAGCAAGAGATGCGCGTGTTGCGCCCGGATTTGCTGGGCCTGCCGGATATTCAGGGATTGTCTCCGGAAGCTCGTGAAGGAGCGCTCACCGGGGAGACACTTTTTCATTTGCTCGTCGAGGGCGAAGCAAGCAAGGTGCGGGGCATTATTGCCAATAGCTACTTGACTGGAACCAGCCTGGGCGAATTGTTCGACGGCCCCCTTGCAGCGGCGTTGACCCGGTTCGGCGAACAGTGGAAACATGGCGAGGAAGGAATCTACCTGGAGCACATGGCTACAAACGTATGCATCGAGGCCATCAATCAAATTCGCACGCTCATTCCTCCTGCCGGACCAGACGCGCCACTGGCGCTGGGCGGCTCGCCGGAGGGCGATCCTTATGTGCTCCCAAGCCTCATGGCCGCTGCCGTTCTGGCCGACGTAGGCTACCGCGAAATCAACCTCGGCGCCAATACACCCTGGGGCGCTCTCCGGCAAGCCGCTGAAGACCATGCGCCGAACCTGCTATGGGTCGCTGTCACGTCACACCTGGATGATATCAGGCTAGATGCGGAGATGGAGACGCTGATGAACTGGCTCAAGCAGCAACAGATAGCGGTCGTTGCGGGCGGCAGAGGCGCGCTTCTGCGCCGTGATGTGTGGCCGGAGCAGGTATACCTGGGAGCGTCGATGACCGATCTGGCGAACTACGCCCGCAAACGGTTGGAACTGTACATGGAGGTCCAGTTAACTCGGAAATCGGAATAAGTTTTTTTATCCGGTAATGCCCTGGCGCTTTCTCTTCCAAAATCGAAATGCACACATAAAATACATTATTTCGCTATGAAATTGCTCATACTGGGAGCATCAGGCGGGTGTGGACAGTGGGCAGCGCGTCTAGCGCGTGAGCGTGGACACCGGGTAACTGCCCTTGTCCGTCCTGAAACTATTTATGCACCGCCCGACGGCATCGAGGTAATAAGGGGGCAGGTGTTGCAGCAGGAAGACATGGAGCGCGCCCTTTCCGGACAGGATGCTGTTCTGTCCTGCATCGGTATAAGACGGGTGATGCCGCAGAATCCGTGGTCAATCATGCTCTCTCCCTCTAACCTGACGTCTCATATTGCCCGTATCATCGTGGACGCCATGAAAAAACAGGAGGTTCGCCGCATCGTCGCAATCAGCGCAGCAGGTGTGGCCGACAGCAGAGATGCCCTGCACCCTGTGGTGCGCTTTATGATTGACCGAGGAAATGTGGGAGTTGCTTACCGGGACCTCGCGTTCATGGAAGCCGTATTCGCCCAGAGCGGAATCGACTGGCTCGCTGTCCGTCCCGTCACACTGGCAAAGGGAGGCCCGACAGGCCGCGCCGGCCACGTTGGTTACTATGGGATTACCTCAAAGATCACCCGAGGAGATGTTGCGGCGTTCATGCTGGATGCCGTCGAACAGGCGCAGCCATTCTCCAATCACACAGTGATGATCGGTTCCAAACAAGAAAGATAGCTTCCAATCACCGGGCAGCATGGCGGCGTCCGCGTAAAGGCATGTTCAACCCTGGCCGTAATAGGCGCCTGCGCCATGTTTCCGCAGGAAATGCCGGTCGAGCAGGGTTCGATGAATAGAGACTGCTTCAGGATTGAGGAGAAAGGTGTTTAGCGCCATCCCCGCGACGGATTCCAGAACAATCGCGTTCTCTACAGCCTTTGCGACGTCAGCGCCCCAGGCAAAAGGTCCGTGTCCTGCAACCAGCACCCCTGGAACCGCCGCAGGATCGAGGCCGCCTTCCTTGAAGCATTCGACGATGACTCCGCCCGTGTTGTGTTCGTAGGCATCCTGAATTTCATCGTCGCGCATACGCCGCGTTACCGGGATGGCTCCATAGAAGTGATCGGCATGGGTCGTCCCGAGGCAGGGTATTTCGCGTTCAGCCTGCGCCCAGCTCACAGCACAGCGACTATGCGTGTGAACGATTCCGCCGATTCTACCAAACTGACGGTAGAGGTGCAAGTGCGTGGGAGTGTCCGAAGAGGGACGCAGCGATCCTTCCAGCGCCTCTCCTGTCTCGAGCGACACCACGACCATGTCATCCGGCTGCATCGTCTCGTACCCGACTCCGCTTGGCTTGATAGCAATGATGCCCGCCTCACGGTCAACCCCACTGGCGTTTCCCCATGTCAGCGCCACAAGTCCTGCCTCCACCAGATCCAGATTAGCCTTCCAGACCTTTTCTTTCAGTGCGTCAAGCGACATCCCCGTGCTTTGCCTCATCGCGAATTTCGAGTAGTGTTTTCATAACGTCGTAGAGATCATCTTGCGATCCTTTTACTCCGAACGCATCGTGCAGGCGGCGGTAGAGCGCATAAAGCCGGTTGTAGATTATGCGATGCTCCTCTATAGGGATAAAGATCTCCTCCTGCACACCGGTCATGGCTTCCACCGCTTCGGTGAAATGGCTGTAGCCTCCTGCCTCGGCCCCGGCTACAACTGCCCCACTGATTGCAGCGCCCAACGCGCAGGTCTGTGTGCTCCGGGAGATCGCAAGCGGGCGCCCCATGACATCCGCGTAAATCTGCATCACCAGCCGGTTTTTTGCCGAGATGCCTCCGCAGTTGACAATGCGTTCGACCTGGAGACCGTACTCTTCGTAGCGTTCCATGATGACGCGCGCTCCGAAAGCCGTTGCCTCTACGAGCGCTCTGTAAATCTCAGCTGGCAAGGTGTGCAGCGTAAGCCCCAGGATCAGCCCTGTCAGGCGTTGGTCCACGAGCACCGTGCGGTTTCCGTTGTGCCAGTCCAGCGCAAGCAGGCCGCTTTCGCCGGGAACCAGCCGTTCAGCCTCTTCCGTCAACGTCACGTGGTTTTTACCCTCCGGTTTCAGCGACGCAACGAACCAGTTGAAGATGTCGCCTACTGCCGACTGTCCGGCTTCAAGTCCGAACTGACCCGGCAACACCGATTCCGGCACGATGCCGCACAGCCCCGGAATGTCGGACAGATCCTCCTCCATCGGAGCTACCATCAGGTCGCAGGTCGAGGTGCCAATGATTTTGACAAGGGTGCCGGATCGAATGCCCGACCCGATGGCGCCCAGGTGGGCGTCGAAAGCGCCTATGGCAACAGGAATGCCCGCAGGCAATCCAAGTTGCTCCCCCCACGCTTCCGTCAGAAAACCGGCCGGTTCCGAAACATTGTAGGCTTCATCGGGAAGGGTGCGCCGAAGCGCGGCCAATCGTTCGTCCAGCGCCGCGAGGAAAGCCTCATCCGGATAGCCACCCCATTGCCGGTTGAACAGGGCCTTGTGGCCTGCCGCGCAGATTGAACGGCGGAGCGCGTCCGGATCGTCAGTTCCGGTTAGCACCGCCGGCATCCAGTCGGCGTGCTCCACCCAGGTAAATGCGTGCCCGAACACCTCCGGATCTACATGAAGGCAATGCAAAAGCTTCGACCAGAACCACTCTGAACTGTACGTGCCTCCGCATTTGGCCAGATATTCCGGCCTTACCTCTGCCGCCAGGCGCGTGATCTCTGCCGCCTCGGCATGGGCTGTGTGATCCTTCCAGAGCCATACCTGGGCATTCAGGTTGTCTCTGAAACGCGCATCGAACGCCAGCGGACGGCCTTCCCTGTCCACAGGAAGCGGCGAGGAGCCGGTCGTGTCAATGCCGATGCCGATGATGCCGGCCGGTTCGAAGCCGTCGCGCCGGGCGGCATCGGCGAGGGCGCCGCTGACACTCTCGATCAGCCCATCCAGATAATCCTGCGGGTTCTGACGCGCAAGGTCAGGGTCGCGTGCGTCGAGCAGAACGCCGTGACGGCCCGAAGGATAGGCAAAAACGCTCGTGCCAACTTCCTCGCCCGTCTGGACATCGACCACAAGGGCGCGAACCGAGTTGGTCCCGTAATCAAGACCTAATGTGTATTTGCCGGCCATGCTGCTTTCTCATTAACCAGAGTGAAACACACAGGCGACAAAGACCGGATTGGGGTGCTGTCGCCGGGTGCGCGGGGTAAATCATTGCGAGGAGGAATTCTGTCCGGATTCCGGCAGCCTCTCCGATCTCTTGCGCCGGAGCAGCGCTGCCCAGTCCTGTCCGTCGGCCACGGGCGGTTTCCCGAGGTCAACCTTGTCTTTCCCTGCCTCTATTTCACCTATACTTCCTTCCTGAAGAGGGCCGCCCACACGCGGGTTGAACCACATGACGCTGTAGGCGCCTATAGTGTTCAGATCAAGCCTGGTTTCCTTTCCTTCAGGAAGGTAAACCGCGTAGACTTCGCCGGGCAGGGCAAGCACGTGCGCATTGCCCGAAGCCAGGTTATCCTGCACCATCATTTCCTGGAAAGGCAGGTACGTCTGGAAAAATGTAAGCGCGTGCCGGGCATAATCCCAGAAACCATCCCGGCCCCGAAAATCCTCTGCGTTCAGGTCGTTGTTCGGATAACCATACCCGAAATAAAACTCTACCCCTGCTCCTCCAGCCATCAGGTTGCCCCACAGCACCTCACGGCGCAGGGCTTCGTGGTTATTGCCTTCCCCGTCGGGGGTAAGGCCAACGTGGGCGCCGCCCTGCTCGTCATTGGCTACTACCCACTTTTTACCTGCCGCTTCGGAAGCCCTGACCCATAAGCGGGTGTCCTCATATACGCGGTCGTGCATGGTTTGAAGCGATACTCCTGTCAGCGCAGAGCGATCTCCCAGCAAGGGCACATAAACCTCTACCTGTTGCTCCGGGTAAGTATGGATAACCGTGTGATGGTCGTACGGATCGAGGTCGCGCAAATATTGGGCATAGGCTTTTACCCGCGTCTGCGAAGGGTCGTTCAGTTCCTCCCAGACATTGTTTTCTTCGCCGAGATTCCAGTTCAGCGCCAGATGGTGTCCGAAACGAGCAACCAGTTCACGATAATACAACTTGCGTTCCGGCCCCAACTCCCCACCGTCGAGCAGCCTGTCGTTCTCCGTTTCCTGTGTTTTAAAGTGCAGATAAAGCCCCAGGCTGTCAGCGTGCGTGAAAACCTCTTCCCACTGAGCCAGCTTGGAGACGTCGTAGCGGTCCCGCACGTCGTAGGCAATCCACGGCCACACGTTCTTCCCGTCGCCATCTACGTTCATGGTCAGGAAAGAAAATGCGTTCAACCCTTCGGAGGCAAGATAGTTGAGCGCGCCGATGAGGCCCTTTCCCTTGTTGCCGCGCCAGACGGGATCGCCGGAATGCCAGTCGTCCCGGTGCGCGCTGAAGGACTTGAGCGACTGATTTCCTCCGTGGACGCTCGTACCGTCAAAGTCTTCATAGGCCAGAAGCGTCTCAGGGCTGTCGGCTCCGGCTTTGACAAACCACTCGCCGTTGTCGAAGCGCAGGTGCCGCTCGCCTACGTACCGCAACATCCCCTTTCCGCGAAAGTCGCGCCCCTGCTTGTCTGTCTCCGCAACCGAGAAACGACCTGCGGCTCCGTCAAAGGCCGCAGCGCTGCCGGCTTGCGGATCCAGACTCAGAGCAACATTTGGTCCGGCGCGAAACGATGCCCTGTAGGTCCAGGCGCCGGTGAGCGCCGGGGTAAAATGAACGCGCCACTTCGTCCCGCTGGAAACGCCCGTTTCTGCGGCATCGCCGTCTGCCGCAAAATAGCCTGGAACCACGTACGTATCGCCACGCGCTTCGTGACGAAAAATGACATTCAGACGGTAATCCGTAAAGGGGTTTCCGGCATCAGACTCTCCTGCCTGGGGTCCGTCGAAGGTAAGCTTAATAGGATGCCACCGCTTCATCTCGCCGGCAACCGTGGCGGCAGGCTGGCCGTCTTGCCTGTCCGGACCCGCCGGGGCCATGACCATCAGCATCCCAAACGCCGATACGGCAGCAATTCGCAGGAAGCGGATTCTGTGCAGGTGAGACGGGTTTTTCATGAGGGGCAGGAAATTATCGAGGAGGGAGGATAGCCATAAGGTAGGCTCGTCTCTCGAAGAATGCCACGTCGCCATGAAACACAGGAGCTTTTCCAGCAACAAAAAAGAAAGGGATTCCTCTGCTTCCAGAGAAATCCCTTCGCACTCCAACCTGTACTGCGCTCTACAACTGAAACCTACTTGCGGTAGAATACCACAACCACCTCGTCGCTGCCCTCCGTCGCTTCGGGCACATCAACAGCTATGACGTTTTCTAGCATAACATCGTTTTCATCCAGCAGGGTCTTGATGACCATGTTTTCGCCGAGCGCGGTTTGCACCTTGCTGGTTCTCATTTCGTCTTCCTGCAGGGCGGCATCAAGCGCCGCCTCGTTGTCATCATAAAGCAGTTCGTCTGCATTGATAACGCGAACCCTCTCGGCAGTCAGTCCAGTCATGGCGCTCAGAGCTTCCAACTCGCTGTCAGTACTGTTGAGCGCATCCAGCAGGTTGCCAAACGTGGTCACGGAGGTGTCCGGACGCTGGATCTCGGAAACTACTTCCCTGGGATCTCCCTCTTCTTGCATAGTGCTGTCCACTTCCTGCGCGAATCCCGCATGGGGAGCAGCCAGCGCCAGGAAGAGCCCTGCAAGAACGGTCGCTATAGTGTTTTTCCTGATAATCATATCCCCTCCTGTTTGATGTTTATTGACTCACAATTCCTCATGATCCAGGAAATCAGAAGTAAAGGCATCAACCACACACCAGAGGGGAGGTTGCGCCGTAAGTATAACTTTCACAACGCCATAACAGGTTTGAAAGGGGTGTAACGCAGCGCTCTCCAGAAGCGCCCTGTCCTCCTGAGGAAAACAAGGCATCGGGGAATCCCCCATACCACCGTCCGCATCAGGATGATTGCAGCACTTGCACGCAACGCCTAGCTTGGTGCCACACACTGAGAACTGTATCCTTGCCTTGGGCCAACAGGTCTCTTTGACCGTGCGATGCGCATCGTCGCCGTCTTCCATAGAGCCTGCTGCAAAAAGATTTTGTGCAAGAAGCTAATCAGGTGGCACTTCTAAATACGCACTTCTCAACTGGGTGACAGAAGCCCGATCCTGTAGCCGGATCGGGCTTCAATTTTTACTCTCTCCCCGTTAACCTTTCGGCTGTCATGTGGGATCATCATCGTGCAGCAGCCGGCTCGACCCTGATCTCAAACCGGTCTGAATCAACCGGTTTTCTGGAAGTGAGAACGATGCGGAAGAGCCGGCTTCCCCAACTGCCGGTCATGCGCTCGTCCTCAATGGGAATGGTTTCAAAGGAGGGCTGAAAACGATCGGGATCGTACACCAGATCGTAGGCATCTTCCGCTCCTGAAAGCCGCACCCTACCGGCCTCCGCTTCGGAAGGCTGCAAAGGAGACAGGAAGTTGAGCCTCAACGGCTCAACAAACGTTGATAGCTGGTAAGTATCCGTCACGGCGACGTTTTTGCCCCGGTTGAGGGTGATGGTCCGGCCCCAGGTCGCTGCTTGCGCCTCATCCGGATAAGCTCCGGCCATTTCGAGCGAGAGTGTTGCTTTCTGGTCGTCCTGCTCGTACTTCACCTCTCGCGCTTCATAACTCCGCCCTTCCTTCTGCATCACGCCGTTGATTTCCGGCAGTGTGTGATAGGAGGACTGGTTGTTCCACAATTCGTATCGGCGGTTGCTGAAGGTCTTCGCCGTATAAGTCTGCGCTCCGGCATCGACGAGAACCGGATGCCCGTCATGGTAGACGATGTAATTGCCGACATCATTGTGGTTATGGCTTTCGGCGTTGTGACCGCCTTTGGCGGCCACGTAAAAGCCTCTGGTGCTCCCTCTCTCGGAACGGGCTGCCATAACTTGCAGATCATGGAGCCACACGTCGCGCAGCAGCGGCTCGGCAGGCGCAGCGGCCTGCAGCGCTGTCAGATTGAACAGGGCAGGCAGGGTGCGGTTGAGGTAACCAAAATTGCCCGGAAGCACCTCTGAGCCGTAGTCCTGCACCTTTGCGGCAAAGGCTCCAAACCCCATAAGCATTTCGTCGCCGACGGCTTCGCCGTAGCGGTAGATCAGCGAAGGTTCCGCTTGCAAAACAGCCGAAGCATCTGCAAAATTGATAAAATAAGGTTCGCTTATGTAGGCCCGCGCGATATAGCGGCCAATCTCTGCGATCAGAGGTTGGTCGAATAAGCTGATCTTCCCGTTTGAGGCGCTGTAGAGCAACTCGAGCACATCGTAAAGCGACCCACCTGCACGGCTCCAGTAACTCGGCCCCTCGTCGCAACCGCCGTCGGAAGGATAGGGTTCTATGAAGGCATCGACGCTCTCCATGACTTTATGGACGAGTCTTAGTCTCCGCTCCGGGTCTTTTTCCAGGATCAACGCACAGGCAAGCACATTCGAGTTGATCCAGGGATTCCAGTTGTTGACCGGACGGACATAACCCGTGCGTTTTTTCCAGGCAAAACCCATCCAGCCCCAGTCTTCCCTTTCCAAGTATGGGGTAAGGATGCGGCGATCCGTTTCCTGTTCTATGCGCTGCGTGATCAGCGGGTTGATGCGATCCAGTTCCGGGCCGAGCAGGTAATGGGTCCATGCCAGCAGCGCAGCCGTCTCTGCCGCAAAAAGGTCTACCACCGGCTCCGCCACATCGGGCAACCCGGACCCGGCTTTCTGGCTGCCGATATGCGCAGGCACGCCCCAGAACGATTCTTCGCTGATTGCCCAGATGCCGTTAACGATCTGATCCAGAAACCTTCCCTTTTGCTCGAATGCTTCGGCCAGCGCCAGAAAGGCCAGATGCTTCCGACGGCGAAAGGAAAGGCTCTCGTAGTGCGAGCGGTTCCCTGTCCTTACGTATTCCAGAAACACCGAGGCCGGCAGCGGCTCCCAGTTTTCGCCCAGCAGTTTTTCTGCCTCTTTGATGTATGCTTGCCGGACGCGAGCCGGAATCTGCTCGAAGCCTTCCGGCCGGGAAACTGAAGGGAAAGGCTTCCAGTCCAGGCGCGGCACGATGATTTCTTCCAGGGCAGCAAGCGGATAGGTCGGGGCAAGCAGTTTACGGTCAGATACTCCCTGTCCTGTAGCTGTATCCGTCTTTCCGACGGACAGGCACAGAACGAACACAAGCGCAGCGACGGTTTTCATGACGTTTCTTTTCTTGATCCAACAGGAGCCACAGGGCGAAACTCCGGACAATGTATGAAAACAGCCGACGCCTGTCCGGAGAACCTCCACTTCTTGCGGGCATTCCGGAAAAGCCGGTTTTTATCAGTCTGATTTGTTCATATTTTACCTGAATACATACAGGTCTGTATTTGTGAAGCCCTGTCAGGCAAATCTAACCCGCACGGGAAAGCGCAACGGTCCTCCTTTCATGAAGCCTTCCGACCTCTCCACGCTCTCCGCACGCGACCGCATCCTTGCTACGGCAAACCGGCTGTTCTACCAGCAGGGCTTTCAATCGGTCGGGGTGGATACGATTGTGGCGGCGTCAGGCGTTGCCAAGATGACGCTCTACCGGCATTTCCCTTCCAAGGACGACCTGATCGTTGCCTATCTGGAACACGCGAATGAGCAGTTCTGGGCATGGCTTAAACAAGCTGAGAACGGGATAGCAGAACCGGCAGCCCGGATTCAGGCCATCTTTGACGCGCTGGAGCATCTGGCGACCAGCCCGAACTGTCTGGGATGTTCGTTTCAGAATACAGCTGCCGAGTTTCCCGATCAGCAGCAGCAGGCGCATCAGGTTGCAATGGCCCACAAAACAGGCGTCCGGAAGCATTTTGAACGACTGGCGCAGAAAGCAGGGTTGCAAAACCCCGTTGCGCTTGCAAACCAGCTTCTGATGCTCATGGACGGCGCGTGGGTAGCCGCGCGTATGTTCGGACCTGACAACCCGGCGGTTCACGTAGGAGCGGCGGCGCGTATCCTGATCGAGGCGCACACCAAATCCTGAAAAAACTACTTTTTGCTCCCCTGAACCCGGCGCTGCTGGCTGCGGCCGTACAGGTAATCGATCACCTCGGACGCGGTGTAGGAGGAGCGGTCTTCCGAAAGAAAAGGCAGGGTCGTGACGCCGTCGCCGCCGGTAAAGAGCGGCGCCTCTTTGCCCCACTTCTGAACCTGCCCCAGTCCGATGTTAGCCATCAGGCCATTGCAGAGACAGCCGCGTCCTTCGGCATCTTCAGGATTGCCGCCTTTGCGTACGTAGTCTTTTGCAGGCTCGGAGGGGCAACGGGTCAACAATCGCCCTTTCTCATCCACGTATGCCTTCTGGAGATAACCCAGATCGCAGATTCGCGTACGCTGGTCATACTGCTCCGGCACGCCGTTTGTGCCTTCTACGACGAGCACCTTGAACGGGAATCCGGTAGGCGATATGCGCCCGTCTGTGCGTACGGTAACCTCTCGCCGCTGGATCTGACCGATCAGCCACCGTTTTGTATCAGGAGGATACCCCGACTCATCGGACAGCGAAAAGAGCGATCCTATCTGCACGCCCTGCGCCCCCTGTGACAGGGCTTCCTGCAGCTTTTGAGGGCTGTCGTAGCCGCCGGCCAGATAGAACGGATAACCGAGGCCGGCAATGCGTTCGAGGTCGGCCACATCCCGTTCGTCATACACCGGGTTGTGCTTTTCGTCATACTGCTTGTTGCGCGGCGGCGCGTTGTGCCCCCCTGCCACTGGCCCTTCTACGATCCAGGCTGCGATAAGACCCTGCGGCAGCTTTTTGTCCATGATCCGCGCCAGCACATCCGAAGCAACAATCGGGAAAAAACCCGGCTGTTTCAACGGAACGGGATCGGAGATGATGTCTGCCGGATTGAGTTCGTACTCGACACGCGGCGTATCTTTCGGGGCCTTGCTCATATCCACCTCGAGGCGCAGACGCGCGGGTTTACCCTGCGCCAGCAAGGGAATCTGTTCAGCCTCTTCGAGCGGAATGCCTGCTCCCATCATCACCGCATCCACACCTGCCAGCATGGCCCCGTACAGGCAGGGCAGTGTGTAGCGTTTCAACTCTGCCAGCAGGTTGATCCCCACAAGTCCATCATGCCCTTCTTTGGCAAGATACACTTCGCTGAAGGCGGCGGCGCTCAGAATCCGCTGGGACTGCACCGTAGGCCGGTGGCCGTGAATGGGCAGCAGTTTGTAAGGAGCATCTGCTTTCCGACCGCCTTCGATGTAAAAACGGTCAATGATATAATCGACGGTTTCCTGGTCCGGATAGGCGCGGAGAGCCTGGATCCGGTTAAACGGATCGCCGTCCTGCAATTCGCGCACCATCACCGAATCGATGGCCGTCCCTGAGATGACGCCGAGTTCGCCTGCGCGAGACACCGCCCGCGCCAGCCGCCAGCTTGATACAGCGATGCCCATGCCGCCCTGAATAATGCGGGGCAACGTGTTTACAGAAAGTGCAGAAGTAGATGCCATTGCATCAAAAATGTCAGGTGGATAAAAAAACGAACTGCATGGGCGGGTGACACTTAAATATAATAAATAAACATTTAGCACGACCGACAGGACGAAGATTGCCGGTAGTTCGCCGCTATTTCATATCGAGACGCACCCTCCGCGACGCACGGCATTCGCTGAAGGGCAACGAAAAAAGCGCATTCCCGGAATGAAATTGCGCTTTTCGCTGTCTTTCATAAAGTCCGGTCACACGATCATCTCCCCTGCCCAAACGAAAGCCGTCGTTGACGCCTTTATCGGCTTGACCCTGCCGCATCCATCGATAAACCCGCCGGGTTCGGGGCGAAGCGGGCCACGCAGCTACGTGGAGTGGTGGAGAGGCTGCTGTACGACGCCGGCACGACGGACGTGCGGCCGCACGTCGAACGGCTCGCCACGGACGAACTGAT
>CBDUBU010000090.1:0-13734 GCA_965365465.1 uncultured Rhodothermaceae bacterium | reverse complement strand
CTATGCGGAGACTGCACTACCCAAGCCAGTAGCCGTCCACTGAAGCGGGGCAACTTCAATCGTACACGACCTTCGGTGTTTGCTGCGCCTGGCCGCTGGCCGCAAAAAAGACCCTACCGCCGCGATTCTCGACAGCCGCACGCTTCAGTCGACGACCGAAAGCGGCAAGCGTGCGGGATACGATGGGGCCAAACGCAAGCGCGGATCGAAGGTGCACATCGCCGTCGACACGCTCGGGCACCTGCTCGCCTTGCACGTCTCGCCAGCCTCCGAGCAGGACCGTGCACAGGTAGGCGAGTTGGCCGAAGCGGTTCAGAAGGCGACGCATGAGAACGTATCGTTGGCCTATGTGGATCAGGGGTATACGGGCGAAGAAACGGCCAAAGCAGCTTCCGAGCGCGGTATTGAACTCCATGTGGTGCGTTTGCCGGAGGCCCGGCGCGGGTTCGTACTGCTGCCGAGGCGGTGGGTGGTCGAGCGCAGCTTTGCGTGGACGACGAAGTTCAGGCGTCTGGTCAAAGACTACGAACGCTTGCCGGAGACGCTCAGTGGATTGCACTTCGTCGCATTCATCTGCATCATGCTGGCCAGAGCGATCCCGCTCTTCGCCTCAAATGCATGACACACTCTAGTTCTGACTGGGTGAATTATCGGGAGGAGGTCAAGATGGCCGGTCTCTACTTCTGAGTGGGCGAAGAATTGGGAGGGGCTCACCTGGCCGCTCACATACGCGCCCTGAGAGCTACTTGTAGATTCCGTGCCACCCTTAGAAGATCCTCTGCTCTTCCTGGCAAAGGATCTTCTAACCTTTCACGGAAAGTATCTACCAGTGAGCGTGCTACCCCTTCGTTGATTTCAGCCAGCCGCGAATGCACATGTGGCCGCACTACCCCATCAATGAAGTTTTGTACGTAGCTATCCAGCAACATTTCCGTTCTCACGGAGGCCGCCCCCGCTTCTCGGTTCTTTTGAAACATGTAGAGCATGGCTGACACGCCCGCCCCCATCAGTGCCAGCGGGATTCCGACCCCTGTAACAGCGGCTCCCAGCGTGACTTGCGCAGCCATTGGTCCGAGCCAAGCCACATAGGCAGTAGCTACCCCAGCTAGGCCGAGCGAGGTACGGACGCCGGCCTCAAGGGCGCCGGCTGCTTTTGCTTCCACGCTCACTGCCAGCGCTTTAGGCTCAAGTGTTTCTACTACACGCGTCCAAGCTCCATCGTCAAGCTGGGCAAGGGCCGCCTGTACATCCCCCCTTGCGTCCTGCAAATGGTGTGACCACCATCTTGGCAGCCCACCCAGCAGTTCGGCTTGTACGTGCGACCAGAAGTGAGTTAGATGATCGCTACCAAGATGACGAGCGAATACTGCTGTGATAACATCTCCCGAAAGAGCGCCCTTGCTTGCGTGAAGGGTTGCTCCCAACTCGGCTGAAATAGCATCGCGAGCCCCTCCCAGCAGCCTGCTACGTACTATCTGCTCTACTTCGTGCTCGCTCTGCGCTTGGACTGCCTGCCGCACCTGCTCGGCAATCGCAGTGAAATCTGAAATGGAATGGACAGCTTCCTCGAGCGGCTCCTCTACACGCGAAAGCAAAGCGATAGCTAGCTCCGCGCACCGCCGCTGGTGTGCGGCTTGGGCCTGGCTGCGTATGGATGCTCCGCGTACTTCCAGTAGGTCTAGGTGTGCTCGTAGCGCCATGATACCTGTGTCTGACCCCGGAGCCCCACCACCCTCGATGATCTGCAGTGCAGTTAGGGCTTCAACAGGGTACACTGCTGCCGCCTCCACTCCGTAGGTCTGCGTCAAAAAGTGGAGGATCTCCTCCCGCTCCTCTAGGCATTCTAGCAGGTCGCTCTTGGTGAGTGCTACAGCATACGGAATGCCCTTCGACACGAGATCTCGCACCAGAAGGGCCTCACGCTGTCCTCCGAGTGCATCCGCAGCTACCACCCATAAGACGATATCGGCTTCATCAAGTGCATCAATGAGACGACGCTCATTTGCGCGCGTGACGCTACCGAGGCCCGGGGTATCGATGAACGCAACGCGTAGGGGTGCCTGCGCTACACCGACATCCACTCTGTCAATCCTTGCGAGTTCTTCGGTAGAGAAACTGCGAGTTTCACTTCGATTCAAAAATTCTACTGGACTCATCTCAACCTCTCCTCCACCATGAAGATGCAGGCGGCAGAAGGGGGTGTCGGCGGGCCAGTAGCGGGCAATCCACGAGGTCATCTCGAACAGGTCACTCGCAGCCTGTCTCCCGCCTAGGAGCGCGTTGAGAAGGGTAGACTTTCCTGCCTTAAACTCCCCTAGCAGTAGAACTCTCGGTAGAGTAGCGTCTATGTAGCTACTCTCCTGCTGTAGACGTCGGAGAGGGGCCAGTGCCTGCGCCGACAGTAAACCGGCTCCTCGCTTTGAACGCGCCATGTCTTCAAGGAAGTGGCACGCATCCGCAATCACGTTATCTTTAATGTGTACGATCATACGTCACGGGTAATAGCCATAATGGCGGTGCTCAGAGCTTCGGCCGCTTCTCGCCGAATTTGACGGTGAAAAAACCACCTGCGTACGAGGCGGTAGGAGAAAACGATAGCCCAGAGACTGGCAGCCGTGAGCAAGAAAACCATAGGCCAGCCAGTACCGAACCAAATTGGCTGGCCCCACAGATCTAATCCATCTGTCACAGCAGAAGCGACCGCAAGTCCCAGCGCAAGAATCAATCCTCCCCAAACCACGCCCCAATGCAGCAGCTTAAAGCCGATGTACGTACGAGGACGGTGCTGCCTCCACAGGTTCAGGTAATTTTCCTTTAGCGCCTTAACCTCTTGTCCGAGACGCATTTGCCGTCGAGTCCCGCTCATGTAGCGGTAGGGCTCCGGAGCAACCAGATTCTGAACTTGCTCGGCATGTGCACCGATTAGATCCGCAACCTCCTCATGAACCATCGCATCCCTGGTGATTTCATGCAAGGATACACCTGTGCCTTCGTGCAACCTCCAGTGTCTCTTCTTCAATTCCGCAGAAGCGTGCCTGGCAATGCGCACCTCCCACTCAAGCTGGCGCTCTCGCAGATCTCGCCTGAGGTTCTCCTCGCTGCTCACGCGCGCTTGTTTGCAGGAGGGCGTCCAAGCCGTTGACACCGCTTCGTCCCATCGTTTGGAGAAGGGGGCGGACTTCTGCGCGTATGCATAAAGATAGCGCGACTGCGTATCGGCGACGAATCCCGGGATAGGAGGCAGCTTCGTAGAATTCAACTGGTCGCAACTCAGGCTGAGCCCATCAAGTGTACTGTCGACTTCGTTCAGGTAGTGCCGAGCCTCCTCGGAAACGCGTCCGTGATGCTTTACAAATGACCTATCGATTACCATGCGGAGGCGTGCCTCCAGCTGCTCTCGCGCCTGCTTAAGAGCAGCTACACTCTGGTTCAACTGGGTGTCTCGGTACCTAGTTAGATGCCGTTTGACCTCTGCCAAGGCTTCATTTCTCACTCGCTCTTTGCCTTGAAAGAATCCTACTATTCCTGCAACGGCCCCGATCGCTAATCCGATCGGGCCCAGAACAGACATAGCAAAGATCGCAGCACCTACTCCATACAGTGCTGCATCTCCGCCTGCTCCGGAAATTGCGAGAGATGAATCGACATGTCCGGACAACTCACCAATGCCAGTGTTTATGATGTATCCAGCAGCTGGCGCTGACGCCCGGATTACTGAAGAGCGTCCCAGTGTAACCCGCTCCCATGTGAGTTCCTGTGTCCGCTGCATCGTGAGAGCGGAAGTTTCCGCCTGAAGCACTGTCTGCACCCGCAGCACCTCTGCATGGATTGCGTTTGTGTCATACGCCTGTTGTGCTACCAACTCACTGAATTGTTTAGGGTCGCTGCCAGATGCAATCCACAACTCGGGCAGCTGATTAACGGCGTGGCGGAGCGCTCTCTCCCAGATCTCGCGCACCTTACGCTCCGCTCTATCAAAAGGCTCTGCAACTTTGTCCGTAGCTCGCTCGAAGGTGAGCAGGTTGCGTACGTGCATCTCGCCAAGGCTATCGAGTTGCACCCCGAGTTCAGCGAGTTCACTTATTACGAAGGTCTTGTTAGCCTCCTGTTTAAGCACTGAGGCACGCCTAACAACCTCTTCGTCAAGCTTGCGCTTCAGTGCGTTAACGGTGCCCTTCCTAATTGTCTCGTCCTTCGCGCCTGCGGCGACCCCGACGAACTCGTCGATATATTGACCGAAAAGGCGCTTGGCCTCTTCAGATAGCTCATTGTGGCGCGCCTGTGGTACTTTGTCAATGTACGTGAGTACCCCGACTACGCGCTTGCCTTGTCCTGCAGCGAGCCTCAAGGTCTCGAGGGTATCCTGGTCGTGCAGTTTTAGTGCGTTGAGACACCACAGGACTATATCTGCGCGTGGATAGTAGTACTGGAACGCGTCTTGCGTTGTGACCTCAATTCCCTCGCTTCCATATAAAAATACTGAGCTTGCCTGATTGTTAGCTCTGAGTTGGCTAAACCCTGGGGTATCAACTAGAATGGCGTTTGCTGATGGCCACTCCATTTGATAGCGCCAGCGGACTTGCCAAAGGTCGCTTTTCCAACCATCTGTTTGTTCAGATCTGGCTTGTGCGTCCTCTCGCTTCCAGATGGCCTGCGCATCCTGTATGCTGGTAACTTCTGGCTTTGAAGGCTTCGATCGCCAGTAGAGTACCGCCTCTTCTGCTCCGCTGGTGGGCTCGTAGATGTCTACTGTCCACGTCTTTGGAATGCGGCTCACCGGCGCTATGTCGCGCCCTGCAAGGGCATTGATAAGTGTGGACTTCCCAAACTTGCCCTCGCCCACAATCATTACAAGCAGCGGATCTGTTGCCTCACGTTGCCTCAGTTCAACTCGGTCTGCCTGTTCCGTGAAACCGTGCCTGCGAGCAGAAGACGCCAAGCTCTGAAACGAAGGCAACTCCGCTGCAGTGAACTGAAGCTTTCCGTTTGTTTGGAGTGCTGCTATACTTTGCATGTTGGGGTTGATGGATGCTATTGGTCCAATGTCTTTACTCCACCTGCTCTAGCCAGCCTTGCCTTTCGAGCCTGCGATATCGCCTTTCTCACCTTCGACCGGGTTGTTGCACCCATCTAAGAGCCGCCTCTTTATCCCATTAACTGGGCAACGGACGACCCAGGTGAGGCAACAATTTCTTTACAAACTACGATGACCGCTCCCCGTGCGTCAAGGGTGGAGCGCCGTCTAGGTGAAGCTGAGCCGGGCCATCGGGGAACAGGACATACGGCACCTGCTATGGCTCCGAGAGCGGCTCGGGGACGATCTCCTGGATGCCGTCGTTGTCACAACGGGGCCTGAAGCGTACCGCCGGCCGGACGGGATTGCCGTCGTCCCAGCGGCCCTGCTCGGTCCGTAATGCTGCGGTGGTAGAGAATGAAGAAAACCCCGTACCTATTCCCGTACCTGCACGAAATGAAGAAGCCCCTAAGTCGTTGTTGCTACGCGACTTAGGGGCTTATTATGTGCTCCCCGGGTAGGATTCGAACCTACAACCCTGCGGTTAACAGCCGCATGCTCTACCATTGAGCTACCGAGGAATGAATCGCGGCGTACGGCTCGCGAAACGGACCAGTAAAATACAGGGGGAAAGGCCTCCGTGTCAAGAGGGTTCATGCGCTCTTCAAGTCGGGGGCCGGCCTCTGCCACCGGGCCGCCTCCTTCGGAGGGGCGGAACGGCTGTGTGGAAAAGAAATGAACGCATCAATTCCAGGGGTGGAGGTTGTTTGCGCCGCTCGAATTATGTATCATTCGTTCTCCGCCGAATGTTGCCCGAGTGGCGGAATTGGTAGACGCGCATGATTCAGGGTCATGTGGCCGCAAGGTCGTGCTGGTTCGAGTCCAGTCTCGGGCACATAAAACCCGCATTTCCGTAAGGATCTGCGGGTTTTTACGTTTGGGAGCGGGAATGGCACGGCTTCAGGAAGGCGTCGGCATTCCGTCGCCGGAGGGCGCATACCGGCGCCCTGCCCGGGAGGGGGCTGCCGCTTTCATGGATATATCGGTGCGGAAGGCGGAGACCAGCGATCGAAGCGTTGAGGTTAGCCCGTTCAGGTCGTCGGCGGCGCGCGCAATTTGCGTGATTCCGGCCGCCGACTGGTTCGTTACGCTGGAGATGGCCTCCACGCTCCGGCTGATCTGTTCGGCGGTAGTGGACTGCTCCTCCGAGGCGGCAGCGATCTGAGAGACCCGTTCGATCACGTTTCCGGCTTCTGAAACGATCCGGTTCAGCGAATCCCGCGCCTGCCCGGCCAGCTCGATGCCACGGGTCATCTGCCGGCCTCCCTGACGCATGGCGGTCACGGCCTCGCCCGTCTCACGCTGGATCACCTTTACCATTCCGGTTATCTGCTTGGTGGCCGATCCGGTGCGCTCGGCGAGCTTGCGGACCTCGTCGGCCACGACGGCGAAACCGCGGCCGTGCTCGCCTGCCCTGGCGGCTTCGATGGCCGCATTGAGGGCAAGCAAGTTAGTCTGGTCGGCGATTTCATCGATAACCGTTGTGATTTCCCCGATGGCCTCGCTGCTTTTGCCAAGCCGTTCTACCGTGCCGGCAGCTTCCTGGACCACCCGGGCAATGGCTTCGATCTCGGCGACGGTTTCGCCCACCACCCGGCCTCCTTCCCGGGCTGCCCGGCCGGAGGACTCGGCATACTGCGTCGTGTCGGCGGCGGTGCGGGCGTTATCGATGATGGTGCGCGCCATCTGTTCCACGGCAGCGGCCACCTCCTGCGCCTGCACCGACTGCTCCTGGGAACCGGCGGCCAGTTCCTCGCTCGACGAGGAGATCTGCGTAGCCGTACCGGCCGCCGCCCCGACGGCTTGATCGACGTCCAGGATCATCCGATGCATGTTCTCCACGGCCCGGTTGAAGCCGTCGAACAGGCGTCCGATCTCATCCTCCCGGACGACGTCGAGGCGGACCGTCAGGTCGCCTTCGGCCAACCGGCTCATCCGGCCGAGGATGCGCTCGACGCTGTGGGCAAGGTCCTGCCGGGCTTCTTCGGAGAGGCGGACTGCTTCTTCGACCTTACATTCCACGGAGGCTTTCTCGGCCGCCACCGCCGCCAGGGCATCGCCGATGCTCTGCACCATGCCGTTGAAATCCTGTCCGAGCTGCTCCAGTTCGTCTCCCGTCGTTACCGAAACCGATACCTCGGTGTCGCCGGCGGCCACCTTACGGGCGGCCTCGGCGAGCTGTTGAACCGGCCCCCCAACGGAGCGGGCAATGAGAAAGCCGAACGCCAGAGCGATGATCAATCCGAGGGCGAGCCAGACGAACGTCCATTTGGTAGCGTTCCGGGTGGTAATGGAGTTGTCCGCGGCGGTTTGCGCGGCGCCGTCGATGTTGAAGGTCAGCAGATCGTCCAGTTCCCGGTCCAGGATTTCGGATTGGGAGCGGGCTTCCCCCTCCAAAAGGAGCCGGGCGGCTTCACCTGTGCTATCCTCCATCGCCAGATCGGCCGTGCGGCGCTGCACGGGCATATACTGCTCGTATACCTGCCGAAGCCGAGCATAGCGGGCGCGGTCCTCATCCGAGAAAAACGTTCCTTCGTACTGAACGGCCAGGCTGTCGAAACGGGCGGATTGCAACTGCAACTGCCGGAGGATCGATTCACGCGCTGCGGGCGAGTCGGAGTGGACCAGGTCCCGGAGGAGGATCTCCCCTTTCAGGGCGGCATCGTTCATGCGAGCTACGATGCCGGTAGGGACGGTCATCTTTTCGTACATCGCTACGCTGCCCTGATCCAGCGAGCGGATATTGAAAATGCCGAAGAGGCCCATGCCGACGGCGATGAAGGCGACAACGGAAAAGGAGCCGAGTAGTTTGTTTCGAATGCTTATACGCATGGAGTAGGGAGCGTAAACGGTTGGAAAGAGGGAAACAGTAGCTCTTTGACGACATGCGCCCGCTTCCCCGTTGGTTAAACGAGTATCGGCACGTAATAGTCCTGCTGAAGCCCGGTAACCGTTTCTTTATAAGAGGCAAAACGTTCAGTCTGACAGGGTGGCTGTTTATGCTCTTTGCGGGGACGCCTGACGAGATTTGTTAATACCCCCTCCCCTACTCAGGCGAAATCGCCCCACGCGAGGCGTGGGCGCCTGTCCGGATAATAAAAACGGCGTGACCGGGATAGACCCGATCACGCCGCGTTTAATGCCCGCAGGCCGTTTCAGAATCGGCCGAAGCGCACGCCGATCGATCCGTAGAAACCGCTCATGTCTTTTTGAGACAGCACCTCCGACTTGCCCGCGCCGACATAGCGGTACCCGCCGCCGGCCGAAAGCTGCATCCACGAAGTCAGGTTGTAGGCGGCCCCGACACCGGGAATGGCAACGAACGACGTCGTGTGGTTTTCATCCTTTTCCCGATTGCCGAAAAACCCGTCCTCGAAGCTCTCGCGCCAGTGCGCTTCGCCGGCCCCGAACAGGGCCCGGGCGGAGAGGCGCAGCCGGCCGGTGACCTGAGCGCCGTAATCGGCCGTAAGCCCCGAGTACCAGAAATCGACGTAGGGAGAGCCTTCCGGTCCAGCCTGGTCGGCCCGGATTTCATTCTGTATCCGGGCGGACTGGATGCCCAGCGAGAGGTGGTCGTTGACGATCCAGCCGGCGCCCATACCCGCGAGCCCGGCGGTTTTTCCGTTGATGGTCGTTACCTCGGCCGTCGGGGCGAGATACCACCGGAAGCCGCGGGAGGAAGTTGTTTGAGCCTGAGAGGGCAGAACAAGGAAAAGCGCGAAGAAGCAAGCGGCGAACGTTTTCATGGTAGCTGTTATCTCTGAGTATCTGTAAGGCAGCGGAACGGACACGTTCCGGAAGGATACCCCCTGCCGTCGCGCGCCGGCAGGGAGTGTAAGCAACCACCCGTTTCCGGGGTGTCTGGGTGGCCTTACGGCAACGCGCCGATACAGGTTAGGCCATGAGCGTGAAGTTTACGTGGATTGAAACGATGCGCCGCTGCAATCCACACTTTACCGGATGCGCTCATCCCGTTTTTTATGCGCTGTCAGGGTTACCCCGATAGCTAAAACCCGAAAGTGGACGTTATATTCGACCGTTGGCCTCCCGGCCCCGGATCGGCTCCAGTAGCCGTTTCTGCTGCCGGTGGCCATTCTGTTCGTTCTTTCTGTGCCGGACGGATATTCCCTGGCCGCCCGGATATGCAGGTAGAGGGAAAAACCCCTGATCGGTATGGCTCACCCGGCTGAGCGTATCCTGAGCTGCATTACCGAAGCGTACTTTTCGCTCGATAATCAGTGGCGGTTTACCTATCTCAATCCCCGCGCAGAAACACAGTTACGCCGCACCAGGGCCGACCTTCTGGGGAAGGTCTTCTGGGATGAGTACCCGCACCTGTCCGAGACGCCGCTTTACGGGCACTTCATACGCGCCCGGCAGGAGCTAATCCCCGTTTCCTTTCGCCAGTACTCCGAAAGAATGCTCGTCTGGCTGGAAATTCAAGCCTTTCCGGAGGATTCCGGCCTGCACGTGTACTTCCGGGATGTCACGGAGCAGCATCGCAACGAACGGCATCTGGAGCGGGTCAACCGGGCGCTCAAGGCCCTCTCCGGTTCCAACCAGGTGCTGCTACGCTCCACGGATGAGGATACGATTACGGCCGGCGTATGCCGGGTGGCCACCGAAGCGGCCGGGTATCGTATGGCCTGGGTGGGCTATCTGGAACACGACGAAAAACGAACCGTACGGCCGGTAGCGTGGTGCGGGCAGGGGCTTGATTACCTGAATGAGCTGCGCATAACCTGGGCCGATGAACCCCACGGGCGCGGCCCGGTTGGTACGGCGGTCCGAACGGGGCGTACCGTTTGCTTCCGGGACGTCCGGCGCGAACCCGATTTCGAACCCTGGCGTGAGAAAGCCCTGCGGTATGGTTTTGCCTCACTCGTTGCCCTCCCGTTGAAAACAGAGGACTCGGTGTTCGGCGTGCTCGCCCTGTACGCCGCAGACCCTGCCGAATTTGAGGGAGAAGAACAGGCGTTGCTGGAGGAGCTGGCCGCCGACCTGGCCTTCGGGATCGGGGCCATTCGCCTGCGCGAACGGGAACAGACGGTTCGTAAAGCGCTGGCGGAGAGCGAAGCACGCTACCGCAGCCTGTTTCAGGACAACTATTCTGTGATGGTGCTCATCGACCCGGAGTCGGAAACCATAGTGGATGCCAATCCGGCAGCCTGTCATTTCTACGGATACCCGAGAGAACAGCTGGCCGGCAGCCGCCTCGATTCCATCGCCACGCAATCCACCGCAAATATTCGGAGCACCATCGCGTTCATTCAGGACGGGGGCGGACGCTTTCGCACGAAGCACCGCCTGGCTTCGGGGGAACTGCGCGACGTGGAGGTATTCAGCGGACCAGTGCCCATCGAAAGCAAACCCCATCTGCTGTCCATCGTCCATGACATTTCGGAACAGACCCGCGCCGAACGCGACGTAAAAACCTCCGGGGAGCGTTACCGCGCCCTTTCCGCGCTGCTGCATTCCTACGGGTTTTCGTATAGCATCGATGAAGCGGGGCAGTGGCGGCCGGAGTGGGTAACCGACACGGTCGAACAGGTAACCGGGTACTCACAGCGGGAGATCGAGCGGTTCGGATGGCCCGCCGCCATCCACCCCGAGGACGAGGAGGCCTTCGGCGCGTTTCGCCAGGCTGCGCTCACCAACCGGCAGATGACCCTTGATTATCGGATCATAACCCCCGCCGGAGAGATACGGTGGATCCGAACGCTATACCTGCCCGAATGGGACGAAGCATCCGGCCGGGTAATCCGTGTCCACGGGGCCGGGCAGGACATCACCGCACAGAAAGCGTTTGAGCAGGAACTCATCCGCGCCAGAGAAAAAGCCGAAGAAATGGACCGGATGAAGTCCGCATTTCTGGCCAATATGAGCCACGAGATCCGCACGCCGCTCACCACGGTGATTGGGTTTGCCGACATTCTGCATGAAGAAACCGGGGGGTCGGCCCGCGAATTTGCTTACATGATCCGGCAGGGAGCGCGGCGGCTGCTCGATACGTTGAATGCCGTGCTCGACCTCGCGCAACTCCAGAGCGGCTCCCGCGAGTGGAACCGGCAGATGCTCGATCCGGTTGCCGCGCTTGAACACCTGATGCAGCTGTTCGAACCCGCCGCCGCCGATAACGACGTACGCCTATCCCTGGAGGCCGAAACCGCCCCCGAAAGCATCGTGACCGATCCGGCGGCATTCGACCGGATCGTATCCAACCTGCTCAGCAACGCCGTGAAGTTTACCCGCAACGGCTCGGTTACGGTGCGCCTTGCTCACACCGCCGATGAATTGCACCTCGAAGTGGAGGACACCGGCATCGGCATCGACCCGGCCTACCTGCCTCATTTGTTCGATGAGTTCTCGCAGGAATCCAGCGGCTCCGACCGCAGCCACGAAGGGGCAGGGCTGGGGCTGGCCATTACGAAACGGCTCGTTGACGGCCTGGGAGGCTCGATAGAGGTCCGGAGCCGTCAGGGAGCGGGCAGCGTGTTCTCTGTGGTTCTGCCGGTCGGTTGAGCGGAGCTTAAATCCGGCCCCTCCCCGTCGATACCTACAGAAGTTGCTAGGGATATGTCATTAGCAACATGTCTGATTCAACAAACGTAGAGGGATCGATGGTGGGATCGAGAAAACGGCGTGCACTGCTGGACCTGGCGGTGCGACTGGCAAGCGGAAAGGCCGACATGCAGGAGGCGGATCGACTGGCAAAAGAAAAAGGCGAAATCGGAGAGATGGCGCGGGCTTTACTGAGCCTCGCCGATCGGATGCACTGGTACGAGTCCATGCTCGATGCCATCCCCTTCCCTATCTCCGTAACCGATAACGACATGAAGTGGACGTTCATCAACGCCGCCTCGACAGGCGTGATGAACCGGAAAAGGGGCGAGGTAGGCGGCGTCGGGTGCGCTAACTGGGGCGCCGACATTTGCAACACCGAACGCTGCGGCATAGCCATGCTGCGCAGGGGGCAACCCACCTCGGAGTTCCGGCAGCCCGGCCTGGATCGTGACTTCCGGGTGGACGCGGCCTTCCTCACCGGCCGCGACGGCAATCGGATCGGCCACATCGAGGTGGTGCAGGACGTCACGCCGGCCACGTCGGTGCTGGCGTATCTGAAAGCCTCCGTAGACCGCCTCGCCGTGGTGCTCGCGAAGTGGGCGCAGGGCAATCTGAGCGCCCCTCAGCAACCCCTGCCGCCGGGAAACGAATATACCGGCGAGGTAGAAGCCCAGATGCAGCTCGTATCGAGACACCTGACGGATTTGCAGGAAAGGATGGTTTCAGGTATCTCGACGGTGCGGGTAAACTCCGAAAACCTGGGCGCCGCCTCCGAGCAACTCGGAAACGCCGCCGGCCAGACGAGCCAGGCCGTTCATCAGATCGCTTCGGCCATCCACGAAATGGCCTCGGGTATCTCCGAGCAGTCACAAACTGCATCCGAAACCTCGCAGATGATGGACAGCTTCAACCGGCACGTCGAAACCATTGTCCGTGGGATCGAGGGGCAGGCAGAAGCCATCGGAAGGGTGACAGAGGTATCCCGCCGCATTACGGATCAGGGCGGCATCACGGATAAGGTTACCGAGTCCTTCCGCAAAGTGGAAGAAATGGGCAGCCATTCCCAGGAAATCGGCGTGATGGTCGAAACGATCGATGACATTGCCGCCCAGACCAACCTGCTTGCTCTAAACGCCGCCATCGAAGCGGCCCGCGCCGGCGAACAGGGGCGGGGTTTCGCGGTCGTCGCCGATGAAGTCAGACGCCTTGCGGAACGCTCGCAAACGGCCACCACGCAGATAACGAAGCTGGTTAAAACCATCCAGGAGTCCGTCTCGGCTTCCGTAGCCGATGCCGGCGCCGCGGCCGCAGAAATCAAGGTGGTATCGGATGCCCTCTCGGGCGTCATCGCCGACGTCAGCCGGGTGGCGGAAGAAAGCAAGCGGGCCGTAGACCAGCTGACCGTCCACACGCGCGAGGTGCTGAGAGCCACCGAAAGCATGGCCGGCGTCTCGGTCGAAAACGGGGCAACGGCCGAACAGATAGGCGCGGGGGCCGAGGAAATGAGCCGTCAGGCGCAGCAGGTAGATGAGGCCGTCCGCGCGCTGAACCACATGGCTACCGAGTTGCAAGCGGTAGTAGGGCGCTTCAAACTTACCGATGCCCCGCCCCCGGTCTCAGCCGGACGCCTTCAACCGGCTCTGTAGCGGTGGTATTTCAGGCAGCCATCCGGGAGCCGCTCACGATTTCTTTTTTCGCCCGATAGGGCGAGCAGCGCAGCATGGATGCCCGTCCGGCCTGAAGGGGCCCCTCGGAAGCCGATATCGGGAACCGGTCCGTGCACCGGGCTCGGGCGCTCCCTCCGGATTCACCACGCCGATCCGGGGGGAGCGCCCCGGTCTTGCTGCGCGTCGCCGAACTACGGGTGCAGGATTCGCTTTGTACAATACGGGGATCGTTCTATCTTGCTGCCTGACCAACGGCCATTTTTCGTTCCGACCGGATACAAGCACCCATGGAAAACCGGGAAATCATACAGGAGCACCTGCTGGATCGTATACACCGTCGTGAGGCCCGTATGGGCGTCATCGGTCTGGGCTATGTAGGCCTGCCGCTGGCGGTGGTCTTTGCCGAAGCCGGCATCCACGTCACCGGCA
>CBDUBU010000089.1:0-13780 GCA_965365465.1 uncultured Rhodothermaceae bacterium | reverse complement strand
GCGGGAAGGTTCAGAATTAGCCCGCCGAAGGGAGCCTTTCCGAAATGGTACAGGAGCACCGGCGCCGTGCCCAGTGTCGCGGCCAGCGATACGGTGATGATGCTCGCCGTTTTCTCCCACAGAAACTTCTGTTTCCAGGAGCCCGGCAACAGACCGGACAGCACGGGATGAATCGTCAGGATCGCGCCCACGGCTGCAAAGGAAAGCTGGAAACCGGGCTCGAACAGTACGCCGGGCCGCACGGCCATGAGGAAAAGCGCGGCCACCCCGAGGGTGTTCAACGGGAGATAGGGCCGCTGCAACACATTGCCGCCCATCAACAACCCGGCCATGACAACCGCGCGAACGATGGAGGGGCTGCCGCCGGTGACGAGCAGGTAGAGCAGCAGAATACACATCGTCGATGCGGCGCAAAGGATTTCTGCGGCCTGCCACCCGATGCCGAGCCGGGCCAGCCCCGCCCGGCAGAGGCGGTAGAACACCATTCCCACGAGCAGCACGTGCAGTCCGGACACCGCCAGCAGGTGCATCAGGCCCGTTCGGGAAAAATGATCGCGGGTTTCCATGTCCAGGTGGGTGCGGTCGCCAAGAAGCAGGGCGGCAAGCACGGCGCGTTCGCGCCCGTCGCCTGCGTGCCTTTCGAACTGCCGCCCGACATGGCTCCGGATCTGCATCACTCCCTGTTCGAGGAAACTTCTGTCGCACCCCGTCACTTTCATACCGGAGGTGTCGGATACCGCAAGAAGGGCATGTACGCCCCGACGCTCCAGATAAGCCGCTGCGTCGAAATCGGCCGGGTTTCGCCGCTGCGGAAGCGGTCGGAGCGCGCCGTACACCTGCACGAGGTCTCCCCGCCTGAGGAGCGGATAGGGCGGCTGTATCTTCCACGGTGAGCGTTGCAGCGTCACCTGCACCCGGCCTGATGCCGCCTGCAGGGGTCCCTCTGCGCCGAAGCTGTCAGCGGCAAGCATGAAGCGCGTTCCGTAATCGTGTACGGCAGGATCATCGGCCACCCGGCCCTGTATCACAACAGGGGTTTCCGCTCCCGATTGAGAGGTCTGGTATGCCACATCGGAGGGGAGGACGCGCCGGGCTTGCATGTACCGAAACCCGCCTGCGGCAAAAACCACCAGCAGCGCGGCGGCGGTGCGACGCAGAGGGCGAAGCGTTGTCAGCCTAGGGCGCTGAGGCAACGACGCGAGCAGGACAAGGACGAGGCCGGCTCCTGAAGCAGTGGGCCAGATCCATTCCGGCGACGGAAAGCAGCAGGCCGTTGCAATGCCCGCTGCGAAACAGCAGGCAGCCAGGAGCGCCGGATGTGATCTCCACGGAACGGTCTGTTCATCAGGCATACGCCGGGTAGGACTGGTGACGTTGCCTTTGAAAGACCCGCAGGCTGCTCCGGCGTAACCTTGCCTTCCAATATTTTGAATCAGTTTTTTCTTACAATAGCGCCCCTCTGCATCATACTGGACAAAGGAAAACATCCACAGCTATGCCCCACCTCCTTTACGAAGACGATGAACTTCTGGCAGTGGATAAACCGGCCGGCCTGGCAACCATACCGGAGCGCTTTCACAGCCAGTGCCTGCTGAACACGCTGCAAGATGCTGCCGGAAAGAAACTCTTCGTAGTTCACCGCTTGGACAAGGAGACGAGCGGCATCGTGCTCTTTGCAAAGAATGCCGATGCCCACCGCTACCTGAACAACCTGTTTTCCTCACATGAGATCGCCAAACATTACGTCGCTGTGGTCCACAACGAGATGGCAAAAAAGGAGGGGCTGATCGAGCAACCGATTCGCCAGTTTGGTTCAGGACGGATGGGGGTCGATTTTTCAAAGGGTCACCCCAGCGCGACCCGGTACGCTGTCCGGAAGCGCAGCCCGGCTTACACACTGGTCGATGTATTCCCTATTACCGGCAGAAGGCACCAGATTCGCGTTCATCTGTACAGCATTGGCCATCCCGTCGCCGGAGATCCGTTGTACGGTTCGCCGGGCCGGGAGGAGGACTATCCGAGGCTCATGCTGCACGCGCTGGACATCTCGTTTACGCACCAGAATGGAGAGCGGCTCACCCTTGCCGCCGCGCTTCCGGAGATTTTTTCAGCGCGTACCTTTGGCGGCAAGAAAGAAAAGCAGCATGAGATTGCTGCCGGGGCACACAACCCGTAGATTGCAGAGAGCGAACCACAACTTACCCCTGAAATGCCATGACGCGCTGCTGCATCACAACGCTTCTTCTCTGTCTGGCGCTTGGAACTGGCGTGCAACAGGCCGCAGCCCAGAATGCTGTGCTGCAAGTGGGCGATGCGGCCCCTGCCTTTGAAGCCGTCGCCGACAACGGCGAGGTCTGGCGTTCAGACGAGGTGGTGGGGAAGAAGATTCTTGTCGTTTACTTCTATCCTGCCGCCATGACGGGCGGGTGTACGAAGCAGGCTTGCAGCTTCCGTGACGATCGCTCAAAGCTCACCGGCATGGGCGCCGAAGTGGTAGGCGTCAGCGGCGACCGCCTCGCCAACCTGGAGGTCTTCAGGAAGGCGCACCGCCTCAACTTCCCCTTGCTCTCCGACACTTCCGGCGCGGTGGCGCGGAAGTTTGGCGTTCCCCTGCGCGAGGGCGGAGCCATTACTCAGACCGTCGATGGAGAGGAGGTTACGCTTACACGCGACCTCACTTCCGCACGCTGGACCTTCATCATCGGCCTCGACGGCAAAATAGCCTTCAAAAACACAGAGGTGGACGCAGCCGCCGACAGCAAGACGGTGCTGGCCGCTATCGAAGATCTGCGCGAAACCCGCTGACGCCTGCACGCTTCAGTAGTCGTACCTCGATTCCATGTCGTCGCCTTCAGGCTCCACGGTAAGGTCCGGCAGGTCCCGAAAGTCATAGTCCGGCAGGCACTTCTCCTTGACGTGCTGGACTACCTCGTGCATGGCAGAGAGAAACTTGCCGAAATCTTCCTTGTACAAAAAAATCTTGTGCTTTTCGTAGCGGTTTTCGTCGATGCGCTTGCTCTCTGTTATCGTCACGAAAAAATCTTCGCCGGAGCGCGTGGTTTTCACATCGAAAAAATACGTGCGCTTGCCGGCCGGCACTCTCCTGGAGTAAATCTCGTCGCGATAATGACTTCTGCCTCGGCGGTCGCGATAGTCGTCGTCGTCTCCGGAGTCATCCTGATGGTCTCGGTCGGAATGCTGATAATCTCGCTCACTGTAGAAGCGGTTTCGGTTACCCTGTTCGTAATTCATTAATCGTCCGTCCTTAACTCCCCGGCCGTGGGGATGGGTTTAATACCACTATCGTATAAAGCAGATATGACAATCCTGTAACCTTTCCGGAGAATATGCAAACGATTCCTGCAAAAAACAACGTCTTCTACGGTAGTTCACGAAGCAAGACGCTGCTGCAACGGGCATCCCGGCTTAGAGAGCCGGAGCAGGAGGTTCCGCCGGCAGGGAAGCGCGAGGAAGCGTACGCAAGGCCGGCGGCCGCAACGCAGGGTAACGAAGCGCCTGCCGGAGCATCGAGGCCCAGGGTGAATGGAGGCCGACGAGCTTGGCGACCAGTTGCCGGGCGCGTGCTTCGTCTCCCAGCGCAAGATAACAGCGAGCCATGTAGAACGCGGCAGGCGCAAAGTCCGGGTTGTAGCGGATAACCTTTTGCAAGTGCATCAGGGCTTCCTCGTAGCGATGCAGCCCCATGTAGGACTGCGCCAGCCCGAAGGCCGCGAGGTGCGTATACGGCTCGTAGCGGGCAATCAAAGTGAACAGGCGTTCAGCCTCCGTGTGATCGTCGCGCCGGAGCGTGTGCAGCGCCAGCATATAGGCGGCAGGAAAGTGTCCCTGAAAAGCATTCAGCGCCGCCTGATAGGCAGCCACCGCCTGATCCGGCGTGCCGAGCATCTGATACAGCACGCCTCTGACAAAGTACAGGTTAGCGTCTCCGGGTGAACGCGCGATGTCATTGTCCAGCGTAGCCAGTTCATCAGCGAGCGCCGGATGCCGGTGCAAGCCAATCTGTACTTGCGCGGAAAGTCGCAGCGCATGGGCCTGCGGCTGGTTCGCTACGGCGGGATCCCGAAGCAGAGATCTCAGGGAACGGGGCCGCTTCCGCAAAGGCTTCTGCCCGACGGCCGGGCGCGGATCGCTTGCGATGCTTACTTCCTCGTGCAGCACATCCGCATTCGGATAGGCCACGGTCCCGGACGCAACAACGCCCAGGACGCGCCCCTTCCGGTCGAGCAGCGGCCCGCCGCTGTCGCCGGGCCGAACCGGATTCCCGGAAATCCACAACGCTTGGTGGCGCTCGATATTGACGCTCGGATAGAAAACCCCTGCCGTGCTCCGCTGCACACCGCCGGGCCAGCCATACGTAAAGACCACTTCGCTCTCCGGATCGGGCCTGCGTTCGTAGTCCACAGCGCCCCTCACCGGCGCCAGCGCCAGCGGCGCAAGCCCCAGCTTTTCCGTTAATTCAGGATTCACATAGAGCACGGCTACGTCACGCGCCGGATCGATGGCCCATGCCTTTCTCACTACTACCCGCCGCCCATTCGGAAGTATCAGGTAAACACGGGCTGCATCCATGACTACGTGAAAACTCGTAACCACGGCATCCGGCGCAATCAGGAAAGCCGACCCGATTCGTGTGAAAGGAAGGCTTCGTGTATCATGCTCTGCCACGACCGGAAAAACGCTCTTCCCGGCGTCATAGAAAGAGCGGCTTACGGTATAAGCGGTAAGCGGGTGCGAAAGCGTCCGGTATTCGCGCCCACGCCAGCGCATCGTCAGCGCCGGCATCGTCAGCGCCCCGTCTTGCAGCGCTCGCAGAACGAAACGATAGGTCAGTTTCAACACCGGCGCCCCCTCGTCGTCCAGACGCACCTCCTCCCGATTCAACGTGCTCCGTATCAGTTCTATCTGCGTGAGGCTGTCGGCAAAACGAAGGGCGCGAACCTGCCGCTCGATTTCGTCGGCCAGAGAATCTGAAGACGGCGACGCATAGGCCTCGACGCGCAGCTCGAAAGGAGCCCCCACGGCAACGACGGACTGCTCCAGGGCGCTCAGCAATTGAAGATGGGCATCGTTGGAGTATGCCTGCACGGCCTGCCGTCCCGGACTCAGCAGCCAGACCAGCGCCAACCCGACCCTCCAGACGTTTCTCATGCCAGCCATGGCTCTGTTTTTTTGCCCGCGCAAACCTGACGCTCACTTCGTGTTTACGCTGCCATTCCGTATCTGCTCCATTGCGACGCGCTATCCTGTAATGAATAAAAGATTTGACACTTGCGCAAGATGCGCCGCCCGGCGCAGGCAAAGAAAAGCGTCACAGTCTGCTTGCGCCAGAAGGGTCTCCACGCCGCGCTCTACTGACGGTGAACTGTCAAGCCTCCAGGCAGCCCGCGCCGATCCCGTGAAATCAGTGCAGTATGAATAGGTGCGCCGAATGCGTATTTTTGTGCCGTAAGCGCAATCGTTTCATATAAGCTGTACGAATGGCTCTGCCGTACTGCCATCTCCCGCCCTCTCAATTTCCGGCATCGTTACCGGGCGCAAAGAACAGGGCCTCCTCGATACGTTGAAGGACAGGTAGGTGCGTAGTTCATCTCAATAATCTGAGGAGAGGAATAGAACCATGCAAGCACAAGCAATGATCGAAACGCATCCTGCCGCGCCGAAAATGGATGTGCAGATGCTCGCCCAATGTATCGAACACTGTTTTGAGTGCGCCCAGACCTGCACGGCCTGCGCCGATGCCTGCCTGGGAGAGCAGAACGTACAGATGATGACCCGGTGTATCCGTCTCAATCTGGATTGCGCCAGTCTCTGTGTGGCGACTGGCAGCCTGCTTTCACGCCAGACACAACCGGAATGGCAGGTGATAACTTCTCAGGTGGAAACCCTGGCGATGATGTGCCGGATCTGCGGCGATGAATGCGAAGGGCACGCCGACAAGCACGAACACTGCCGCATCTGCATGGAAAGCTGCCGGCGCTGCGAAGAAAGCTGCAACCGGCTGCTCCAGCAGACCAGGGCGCTGGCTTGAACCCGAACCCAGACGGTAAGGCGCCATGAAAGACGAACACGGGCAGGAAGGTTCGCACGGGGAAGCGGGCGGCGAGGAGCAGCAACACAGAAACGGCAAACAGCCAGGCATGGCGCTGCGTGGCGTCACGCGCCCGATGGCGGTTCATGAAGCCCGGTCGCAAGGGAGGCAAAAGCAGGACGGCGGCGGCGAGGAGCAGCACGAGATGACCCATGACGAGCGCCGCCAGATGTTGCATATGCACTATATGCAGACGCTCTGGGTCTACTGGCTGCTGCTTATCCTCGGCGTCTGGATGATGGCGGCGCCGCTCACCTTCGGGTACGGAAAAGCGCCGGTGATGCCGAGCGGAGGGCGCGATCTCTGGCTCTCGACGGCGGCCCGCGTGGCCGCGATGACCTGGAGCGACATCCTCAGCGGGCTGGCGCTGCTTTTTTTCGGGTGGCGCTCGCTTCGCCCGAACCGGCCCTACAGCCTGTGGGCCGCGTGCTTCGTCGGCATCTGGATCACCCTGGCCCCTGTCCTGTTCTGGGCGCCGGCTGCGGCTGCCTACCTCAACGGCACGCTCGTCGGGGCGCTCGTGATCGCGCTCACGATCCTGATTCCCGGTATGCCGAACATGGTCATGTACATGAAGATGGGTCCGGAGACGCCGCAGGGCTGGAGTTATAATCCTTCGAGCTGGCCGCAGCGCAGCATCATGATCCTGCTGGCCTTCCTGGGCTGGATGACTTCGCGCGCGCTCGGCGCCTATCAGCTCGGCTACATCGACGCGGTATGGGACCCGTTCTTCGGAGAAAGCACCCGGCGTGTGCTGGACTCGGACATGTCCCACATGTGGCCGATCTCTGACGGCGCGCTCGGCGCTACAGCCTACACGTTCGAGTTCCTCATGGGCTGGATGGGCAGTCCGGCCCGCTGGCGCACGATGCCCTGGATGGTGGCCTTCTTCGGGATTCTCGTGATTCCCCTCGGCCTCGTCCACATCCTGCTGGTGATCTCACAGCCCGTGGTGGTGGGGCACTGGTGTACGCTCTGCCTCCTTGCGGCAGGACTCATGCTCCCGATGATTCCGCTTCAGATTGACGAGGTGGCGGCTATGGTGCAGGCGTTGATTCAGGCCCGGCGAAAGGGCCTGCCCCTGTGGGAATCATTCTGGAAGGGCGTCTCCGTGGAAGGAGAAGGAAAAGACAGTCGCTCTCCGGAGATCATGGACCTGCCGGAACACCCCGGAAAAGTGGCAAGGGCTTCCGTGTGGGGCATAAGCATTCCGTGGACGCTGGCCGCTTCCGCCGCCATCGGCAGCTGGCTCATGGCCGCGCCCGGCGTCTTTGCCCTGGAAAAACCTGTCGCTACGGTGTTTCACCTGGGCGGCTCGCTGGTCGTCGTCGTTGCCGTGATCTCCATGGCCGAGGTTATCCGAGCCGGACGGTATCTGAACGTGGCGCTTGGACTGGCCATCTCCCTGCTGCCCTGGTTTCTGGGCGGCGGAACCCTCTTGAGCCAGATCAACGGGCTTGCCTGCGGCCTCGCGACGGCAGCCCTCTCGCTTCCGCGCGGTCTGATAACGGAACGCTACGGGTACTGGGATAAGTACGTCGTCTGAGAAACGGTCTGGCCAACGGGAAACGCTCTGCTTGCCGAAGCGGCTGCACGCTATAAAACATAGCCGCTTCGCCTTGCTCAGAATGGCGCTTCAGTTAAAGGATCCCCTGAAGGTCGTCTCATGCTGAACGTAGTGAAGCATCTATGCTGCGAGAACGGAAGACGCTCACGGCTTGTTTCTCTCTGCCCTGGCTTCAACGTTCGAGCGCGTTTCTCAGAGCTTCGGCAGCGCCTGCTTCCTTTGCGGAAAACCTATTTTTCCTCAGCAGGCCGGGAACGCCAGCGGATGGCATAGTACGACGCTTCCGTGTCGCCCACGTTGCGGATGCCGTGCTCGTCGTTCGAGGCCAGGAAAATGACGGATCCGGGGCCTACGCGGTGCGTTTTCCCTTCGATGAATTCCTCGACTGTTCCCTCCCGCACGATGATGAACTCTTCGTCCACGTGCCGGTGCGGGGCGTGCGAGGCAGTGTGCGGCTTCAGGGTGGTGACGTGCATCTCCAGATATGGGAGCATCTCGGTAGACGACTCGAAAAAGAACCGGCGCGACCCCTGCTCGATCTGCTTTGCCTCGATCCGCGTCCAGTCAAAAACGGTTGAATGCATGGCCTCGTCCTGCGGCTGGACCAGCGCGACGGCTCCGAGCGTCAGCCCGGCAGCCAGCAGCGCAACGACGAGATCACGGCGACGGGGTTTCAGGAAGTGCTGTTTCATTTTTTTCCGGCCCTTCGGGGTTTTTTGGCGGGTTCAGAGAACGGGAAGAGATTTCAGAAGATACGGAAACGATCCGCAGGGCGCTAACCTCGCCGCTGCTGTGGCTTTTATCGAGCGCTCCTGCTACCTTGCCGATGCGCCTTACCCACCCTCTTTCTCATATCCGACTTCCATGAAACACTTCTTTCTCCTCACAGCACTGGTTGCAGGACTGGCCCTGCCGCTCCGCGCCCAGGAGCTTTATGAACACCAGGGCGGCCTGAATACCCGGTGGATCAGCGGTGAAAACCGGGTGGGGGCGCCGGGACAGGGCGGGCTGGAAAACCGGGGCGCCAAAGGCCACGCCTTCGACACATTGCCCGCCGGGCAGTCGCTCGTGCTCGCGGACATCCAGGGCAGCGGCGTCATCCGACGGATGTGGATCACCATCAGCGACCGCACCCCGGAGATGCTGCGCTCCCTGCGGCTCGAAATGTTCTGGGATGGCGCTTCAGCGCCTGCCGTTTCAGCGCCGTTCGGCGACTTCTTCAATGCCGGCCTGGGGCAGATCGCGCCGTTTGAGAACGCCCTGTTCGCCAGTGCGGAAGGACGCTCCTTCGTGTTCTATATCCCCATGCCGTTCCGCACCGGCGCGCGCATCGTGCTCACCAACGATTCGCCGAAGGAACTCGGCCTCGTCTTTTACGACCTGAATTACACGCTGGGCGATGCCTTTGGCAACGATATGCTCTATTTCCATGCGTACTGGCATCGAGATCCTGCCACCACGCCGGGCGAGGATTTCGAGATCCTGCCACGGGTAAACGGACGCGGGCGGTTTCTCGGAACCCACGTCGGCGTGCGCACCGACTCGTCCTATACCACGACCTGGTGGGGCGAAGGAGAAGTCAAAATGTACCTCGACGGCGACACAACCACCCCCACGCTCGTAGGCACCGGCACGGAGGACTACATCGGGACCGGCTGGGGGCAGGGAGCCTATATCAACCGCTATCAAGGCGCGCCCATCGCCGACGAAAAGAACCGCCGGTGGACCTTTTACCGCTACCACATCCCGGATCCCGTCTTCTTCGACGCCGCGCTCCGGGTCGTCCTCCAGCAGATGGGCGGCGCTCCGAAAGAGCAGGTTCTTGCCATGCTGGCCTCCGGCGTCAACCTCACGCCCGTCACCATCGACGCAGGTGGTCGGGGGAAATTTGTGAAGCTTCTCGAACAGGATCCTGCCCTTAGCCTGGACGACCCTTCCCTGCCGGACGGATGGACCAACTTCTATCGCAGCGACGACGTTTCGGCAGTGGCCTTCTTTTACCTCGACAAACCCGTGTCAAACCTGCCGGCGCTACAACCCGTCCGAGAACGTACGGATAAACTGTAGCCTGCTCTTCTACGACCGCGTCCGGCGAACTGTGTGCTGTACTATCGGGCAGGCAGCACAGGCGCTGCGTTATTCTCGCCCTCCGCGACGCAGGAGCGTGATCTGGAACGCCTCTATCTGCCCGGAAACGTGTTTCATGCCGAAACCCTCCTTGAGGCGAGGCGCACGCTCTGTAAAGGCGCTTGCTCTGGCATTTGAGGCGGAAAAGTATGTGAGACACGTTTTTAGTCCCCATACATGGCTTCGGCGCGGGCTTGTTTTGACGGCTTCCGCAGCGCCCACCGCTGCAGCGGGCGGGGCGAGACCGATTGCGCTGCCATGAGCGCCTTGTAGACCCGGCCGGGAAACACCAACGCCGTACCTTTCTCAAACGCCGCGATGGCCTCTCGCGCACATTGCTCGGCTGTGATCTTCAAGCCGGGAGGAAGGCCGCCGCCTGACGCGCTGTCGATTCCTGCTCGCTCGTCGAACTCCGTCTCGACAGGTCCCGGACACACCTCCGTCACCACAACGCCCGTCCCGGTGAGATCGAGCCGAAGCACCTCGGTGAAGCCGTGGAGAAAGTGCTTCGTCCCGACGTAGGCCGCGGCGGCGGGCATCAGTGCGATGCCGGCGCCGGAACCGATGTTCAGAATGCCGCCCCGCCCACGCGCCACCATGGATCCGACGAACTGGTGTGTGAGCAGCGCGGGAGCGATGACGTTGACCTTAATCATGCGATGGACTTTCTCCCAGTCGGCGAGGTCGTAAGGGCATCGGTCGCCAAACCCTGCATTGTTGACAAGAACGTCAATGGGACCGAGCCGGGTCGCTGCCTCGGATGCCCAGACCGCTGTCGCCTCGGTGTCCGAGAGATCACACGGCGCAACGTGAACGTCAAGCTGCGGGCTTCTTTCCACGATCTCGTCGCGGAGCGCCTCAAGCTGCTCCGTGCGGCGGGCGGTAAGGATAAGGCGGCGTGCTCGCAGGCCGAGTTGCCGGGCAAGTTCGGCTCCGATCCCAGAAGAAGCCCCGGTGACGAGGATTACGGCATTGTCGATGGGTGGCTTCATGTCGTTTCCTCTTTTGATTGACCTTCTCCTTTACGTTCCACTTGTGAGCACGCCCGCCTCTTCTGCGGTATAGCTTCTCTTTCCTCGGTTGAAAGCTGATTCCGCGTGTTTGTTGCTGCCGTTCGCATAACGACGCGACACGCCGCGAAATCCCATCCAGGTTAAAAAGCAATTCCGGCGCGTGCTTGATGACGAACTTGGCTGCATCACCGGACGCCGGCAAATCGATTGAACAGTCTATTTTCTCAGACACTTCCCTTGTTCTCTTCATTTCTTTTCTCACAATACGTCCGGGCATCTCAGCCCACCATAAACCAGGCAGGTTGCCGGAATAACCTGTTCTGCCTGCCCGCTATAGCCTACCTTGACGCCCGGAGCAAACCACCCGGAAGCGCAAGGCAAAAGAAAAAATAAAGCGGCTTGGGGCGTGAAACTGCGTTTTGGGCCGCAAAAACCGCAAAACGGCTTTTTTGACCCTGCGAGGGCCGTTTTGCCTGCACGAAAAACCGCAATAAACCCGCAGTAAACCGCAATAAACCGCAGTAAGCCGCAAAATAATCCGTGAGGCCAGGGAAGCGAGGACGCAAGCGCCCGGCTGAATCGGCTTTCATAAGACATACCAGCCGTCTGGGAACGTATCCCATACATCGCCGGATGAAGAAGCGCTGTGTCCTTGTTCCGTATCCCTCCCTGAATCCGTACCTTCTCCCGCACGGTAACTGAAACAAGCTGCGGGTACGTCTTTGGTTCTGTTTATCTCCGACATGCACCTGGGTTACGGAGGAAAGGAGGCCGCGCGGGCTTGTGAAGCCGGCCTGATTGCCTGCCTCCGCTCTCAGGAGCGTGATCTGGAGGGGCTGTACCTGCTCGGCGACGTATTCGACGAGTACATCGAGTACCGCCACCTCGTCCCGAAAGGCTTCGTCCGTCTGCAGGCGCTGCTGGCCGGGCTGACGGATCGGGGCATCCCCGTAACCTACCTCATCGGCAACCACGATCCCTGGCACCGTGATTACTTTGAAACGGAACTCGGCGTGCGCGTCGTTTTCACGCCGCTGCTCGAACCTCTGCACAACGTCAACGTTTACATGGCGCACGGGGACGGGATCGACGCTACGGCGCGTCTGTACAACCGGCTCAAGCCGTGGCTGCGCCATCCTGTCCCGGTGTGGTTGTACCGTACGTTGCTGCCCGGCGATGCTGGTTTTGCGCTGGCCCGGTGGTTCAATCGCCGGAGCGGCCACGGCCCGGTAAAACCGAGCACCGTCGAGGCGTTGCGGGTACACGCACGGCGCGTGCTCGCCGAAACAGAAGCTGCCGCCGTCATCATGGGGCATAGCCACTATCCTGAACACTGCACATGGCCGCAAGGACAGTACCTCAACCTCGGCAGTTGGTACGAATCGCATACGGTGGGACGTTTAGACCACAACGGCCTTGCCCTCCTGCGATGGAATGGTAGTTGCCTTGAAGCAGCAACGCCCACCGGCGCGGGCTGATGCTTCCCTGCCGGTCGCCGCCGGCGCTTTTGTCAACCTGGTAGAGACCTTATGTCTGATTGGCCGTACACACAGGACGAACTGGAACAGTATTTCAAAGACCCCACGGTTCGCCGCAATCGGGGGTCGCAGAACGGTTCCAATGGCCGGAAAGTGCAGGAGGTCCCGACGACCGGCTTTCGCGGATACCTGCACCGGCGCTTCAAGGACCCCGCCAAAGCACAGGCCGCCTTTGCGCTCTCGGTCATCGCCGGGACGATGGCGGCCTTTGCGCTTGTCCTCGGACTGTATTTCCTCATCGTAGCCCGTGACCTGCCCTCTTTCGCGCAACTCGACAATCCGAGTTTTCAGCTTGCCACGGTCGCCTATACGGCCGACGGTGAGGAACTGGCGCGCTATGCCTTTCAAAACCGCTCCTGGGTCACCCTCGACGAAATCTCGCCGCATGTCGTCAGTGCGCTGATCGCCACCGAGGACCGCCGTTTCTACAACCACTGGGGCGTCGACTTTCAGGGCCTCATGGCCGTGGCCGCCGACGTGATGACCGGCGGCGACCTGCGCGGCGCTTCGACCGTCACGCAGCAGTTGGCCCGAAACCTCTACAACAAGCAGATCGGTTTCGAGGTGTCCATCGGACGCAAGATGAAGGAGATGGTGACCGCCGTGCAACTCGAACGGCGTTACACGAAGCCGGAAATCATCGAGATGTACCTCAACACCGTCGAGTACGTCTACAACGCTTTCGGCATCGAGGCCGCCGCGCATACGTTTTTCGGCAAGTCCGCCGCCGACCTGGACCCGCTCGAAAGCGCCATGATGGTCGGCATGTTGCAGAACCCTTCGCTCTACAACCCGATCCGGTTCCCGGATCGCGCCCTGCAACGCCGCAATACGGTGCTCAGCCTGATGGTCAAGCGCGGGTTTCTGGCGCGTGATTATTACGAACAGCACGTAAACGACCCCATCGAAACGCATTTCAACTCCTCGGAGATCACGGCCAGCCTGGCGCCCTACTTCGCCGAATACGTTCGTAACTGGCTCGGCGACTGGGCCAAGAAAACCGGGCACGACCTCTACACCGGGGGCCTGCGCGTTTATACTACCCTGGACTCGCACCTTCAGGAACTTGCCCAGCAGTCCGTTACCGAGCAGATGAAGGGCTTGCAGGCAGTCGTGGATTACGAGTGGAGCCGCGCATCGGGCTATGGTCTCGGAAGCGAGTTGGACCCTTACGTTAAGGCTACCGGGTACACGCCCTTTGCCTACTTCTGGGAATCGCAGCGCGATCTGGTCAACAGCTTCGTCCGCGATACCGAACGGTTCAAAGCCCTCCGCAAGAGTGGCATCGACGCGGGCAAGGCCCTTGCCCAACTGCGCGGCGACACGGCTTTCATGGATTCCCTGCGGGCGGATAAAACGCGCCTGGAAGCCGGTATGGTTTCCATCGACCCCCACACGGGCCAGGTCCGCGCCTGGGTCGGAGGCC
>CBDUBU010000088.1:0-13917 GCA_965365465.1 uncultured Rhodothermaceae bacterium | reverse complement strand
CAGAAGGGTGTCGTCGAGGTCGAAATAAATGAAGCCTGTGGCGCAGAGAGGGGTCACGGTTCGTAAGATGGAAAGCAAGAGAGAGGTTAAAGACGCTTCTCGAACATACCGTATTCCTTGTCGATCACGCCGCCAATGGCGATCAACTCGTTCTTGAGCACGTTGTTGGCATCAAGCACCCAGCTCATCTCGCAGGCATCATAGCCGTTGGGCGGGCCGTCGTCGATGGTGGCGAGGATAAGGAGCGTATCGAAGGCGCGCCCCTGGTAAGCTTTGCGGACGCCCATCAGCGGCATCCGGCATTCATAGACGCCGCCGAACTTCGAGTAGGCAAGCAGCTTGGGAAGGCCGAAGGGAAGCAGGCGCCCGTCATCCACATGCCGCAGGGCCAGGTTCAGGTTGGGCAAAGAGATCGAAAAGGCGACCGGCTCACCGGCCTTTTCGAGGATGAAAACAATCCTGGGATCGACGATTTGTTTGAGCTCCGAAATGAGACGCGCGAACTCCGCATCGGTCATCGGCACATGCCCCCAGTTTTCCGACCAGGCATCGTTGTAGATGTCCAGCACGGCGCGTGCATCCTCGTCAAACCGGCTCATGTCGAGCGTGCGAAGGTGCAGGTCCGGGTTGCGCCGCTTCACGATCTCCACGCCCCGGCGGAGCTTGTCGGTCTTGACGTATTTCTTGTGGACGTAATAGGCCCACATGGTCATTGCACGTTCAAAGCCGTACCGGAGGAGATAGTCTTCATAGTAGGGGGGGTTATAGGGCATCAGGATGGCGGGTTCCTTTTCAAAACCATCCACCAGAAGGCCCGCAATGTCGTTCATAGACGGGTTCACCGGGCCGCGCATTCCGGTAAGCTGCTGTTCGCGGAGCCAGTCGCTCACGGCGTCGAGAAGCGCCGAGGCTACGTCGAAGCGCTCGATGCTCTCGAAAAAGCCGAAGAAACCATTGCCGTCGTCGTACTTCTTGAGGTGCATACCGTTGCGAATGGCGGCGATGCGCCCGATCACCTGCCCGGAGGGGTCTTCTGCGATGAATGGCTGTATGGCGCCGTGCTGGAAGAACGGGTTCTTCTTGCGATCCAGCGCGTGCGCGGTATCCTGGCGAAGCGGAGGCACCCAGGAAGGACTATCCCGGTATAGCTTGTACGGAAAGTCGACGAACCGTTTCAGGTCTCGCCTGTCGAGAACCGGACGCACAGACACATCGCTGCTCATGCGAAGCCACCCCAGGGTTAGGTGAGGGAATACGGGAGAAAGAAAAGGGACGCTTCCGGAAACCGGAGCGTCCCTATAATAGAAAGTCATACTGTGAATGCAAAGCGCAAGCGGCAACCCGTAAACACAAAGGGAGTGATGTGTCCAGGCCCGGCCCCGGCCGTTCAGTCGGTCGTGCCATTCTTTGTGATGACGCCGTGCCGCTTTCCTACACGCCGGAAAGCATTCAGAATGAAATCCAGTTCTTCATCCGTATGGGTCGCCATGTAGGAAGTGCGCATCAAGGATTGTCCCTGCGGCACCGCCGGCGGAACGACGGCATTGACGAAAACCCCCTCTTCCAGCAAGTCCCGCCAGAACTGGAAACACGTCATCATATCGCCGATGACAACAGGGATAATCGGGGTCTGGCTGGTCCAGACGTTGAACCCGGCGTTGCGGAAGCCTTCCCGCATATAGTCCGAAATGGCCCAGAGGCGTTCCAGACGCTCCGGCTCTTCTTGCAGGATGTCGAGGCACTTCAGCACCGTGGCGACATTGGCAGGCGGCATGGAGGCGGCGAATATATGCGCCGAACTCTTATGCCGGATAAACTCGATCACATCGGCGTCCCCGGCGCAGAAACCGCCCAGCGAGGCAAAGCTTTTGGAAAACGTGCCGGTCGTCAGATGCACCCGGTCGCTCAGTCCGAAGTAGGCGGCGGAACCGCGCCCGCCCGGCCCGATGACCCCGACGGCGTGCGCGTCATCGAGCATGAGCGCGGCGTCAAAGGTTTCAGCGAGTTCGAGCAGCTCGGGCACATGGGCCACAACGCCGCTCATGGAAAATACGCCGTCGGTAACGATCAGCTTCCCGGCGTCAGGGCGTTCCTGCTGCGCCTTCTCAAGCAACTTGCGGAGATGATCCATGTCGTTGTGTCGGTAACGCCATGTCTCGGCCATGCTGACCTGCGTGCCCGCCACGATGCAAGCGTGGTTGTCCTTGTCCGAGAAGATGAGGTCGTCCCTGCCGGCCAGCGATTGAATCACGCCCTGATTGGTCATGTAGCCGGTCGAGAAGAGGACGCAGCTTTCCTTGCCCATATACCGGGCCAGGCGTTCTTCCAACTCGATATGTATGTCCAGCGTGCCATTCAAAAAGCGACTGCCCGTGCATCCGGTTCCGTACTGCTCGATGGCGCGCATGGCGGCCTCCTTGATGCGGGGATCGGAAGTCAGGCCCAGGTAATTGTTTGAACCGGCCATGATGACCTCGCGGCCGTTGATCGTGGCCCGCGAGCCGTCGTTGCGCTCCAGCGGGCGGAAGTAGGGATACAGATCGGCGCCTGTGACCTGCGCGTAGTCGCCCTCCGGCTCGAAAAAGCGATGGCATTTGGAAAAGAGCAACGGATCAGCCTGCACGGAGGAAGGAGCCTGTTGTTCGGAAGGAACCGGTTTTGGACTGTTGAAATCGGGGATCGTCATAGCTGGGTCCCTGATGATGTTAGAAAATGGTAGGTCAACGTGCGGGCACAGGTCATGCCGGAGGGAATGGCGGCAAGAACAAGCTGTCCGAATATACGCTTTAATGGAGCCATAATTACTGTTGTTTGTCAATAGAAGTCGCCAGAGGCGGTCGATGCGTACTGGTTTGCGGGATGGACGCCGGTAGAGACGGCCTCGATGCGCGCCGGGACAGCACTTGCTGGATGCATGAAACGGCTTCCTTGTTGCCGCTTGCCCGTCGGTTCCGAAGCCTTTTTCGATACGTGTCCAGGTTCGAGAGAAACGTATGCACGTCGCCCGCTGTGAGAGAACGGTCGGTAACAGACATACCCATACCTTCTCTCTCTAAAAACAGCGCGTTGAGCGTCTGCTCGAAAATGCCGCGATTCGGGACGACCAGCAAAGGCTTGCCCAGGTAGAGCGCCTCACTGATAAGCGTGAAACCGGCTGTGCAAATGACGGCCTTGCTGCTTGCCAGGTCCTCCAGAAACCCCTCTAGGGATGGCTCTTTGAACAGAAGGTTCGGGTAATCTTCGGGATGCTCAGGAATGGGAAAGTTGTACAGAATGAAGGAGCCGGGTATGCGTCGGAGTTCATCCACTACGTAATCGGCGCGCTCGGTCTGGTTGTAATAAACCAGAACATGCTCTCCTCGGGTCGGCGTCAGGGCCTTCACAGAGGGGCGAATGATCGGCGGCGCCAGCGTCGTTCGCGCAGGATCCTTGACGGGTGGGAAAAAGAACGAGGTCAGTAGAATATGCTCCGGGTCAGAGGGCGCTATCAGCTTGATGGCGGCCCCGATAAACAGCGCATTGAGCCAGTATCGCATCGGAAGCTGGTACTTCGTTTCGGTGACGACTTGCTGATGATTGAATGAAATAACAGGCAAACCGATGCGCCGCGCTGCGCGTGGTGAAAATGCCTCGAAGTCCGTTATCAGCAGGTCCGCACGCTCCGAGGCAAAGAGGTCTGCCAGACGGGCGACCGTGTTGGGCATATCGAAGATATGCCGCCAGTTGCAGGCAATCGTGCGAGCGAGCTGCACTTCGTTTTCCTGAATCACCTGCCGAAGCGCCGGAGCCGGCAGGACGCGCTCTCCCCTTGCTTCCAGGATCTCTCGCGCCGTTCCGCCGCAACAGAACAAAACCTCATCCCCACACCGGCGTAATTCATCGGAAATTGCTATTCCGCGAGAAGTATGCCCGCGCCCTTCACCACTAAGCGCATAGATGATCTTTGCCATACTGTATACTGAAGCCTTGAGCGTAAACGCCGTGGCGCCTGTTGCAGATGTAACTTCGGAACGCTGAAGCTTTCGATGTCCGGTATGTGAACCGAAAGCGGCATGAAAGAGGCGCAGGAGCTTACGCACTTTTCATGCAGTAAAATACTATTTCTCCGTTTGTTGTGTCTGAAGAGCGCTAGAAATCGTCCGGATCCAACAGCGTTGAGAGACTAAAGTTCGTGGCATCGTCCGGCGTATCACCCGTGACGCCTATCGGCTGTAACGAACGGCAGCAGTCCATCCCTCCGGAGCAGGATAAAACGATACGGTAAGGTCTTCGCCTACGTCAAAATTGAAAAGGTGGGCGCTTACGTAGGCATCCAGCACGGTAAGCCCGTAGAATAAGCCGATGCCAAGATAGGAAAGGTCACGGTTGCGCCGGTAACTGTCTCGCACGGGCCTCAGCGAAGAGGACGAAATGGGGCCGTGGTTTGCTTCGAGGCGGGCATACGCCTCTTCGTATTTCAGAAAGGGATTTGACGGGATCTGATTCGATGCAACGGCTTCCTGGTACGACTTGTACAGGTAGGCGTGCCGGTAGAACAGATACCGGCTGTTCATATAGAGGGCAAATGCTGTTATCCCTCCCAACCCCAGGTACACGACGGGCGCTTTTATGTATTGCCGGTTGTAGACCTGGCCCCACCCCGGCAGCACAGCCGCACGCCATAAGGCTCCGCGGGGGGTATGGATGTCGGCAGGGAGCGTATCGCGTTGCGGCGGCGCGGCCAACGAATCGGACTGGGCGGCGGCTGGCCCGCACGAAAGCAAAACAAGCAGGACGGCCCCGACTGCCGCCTTTCTCCATCTTCCTGCCTGAATATTCCTGTTGCCGGAAGGAAACAGGCAGGATCTAAAAGGCGTGTGATGCGCCTGTATGAACCGCGTCACTTTGCAAGCAACTCGATCAGGCGTTCCAGGTCGTCATCGGAATAGTAGGCAATCTCGATGCGGCCGCCGCTGCCATCGTCTTTGCGCCTGATTTTGACATGGGTGCTCAGATAGGAGCGGAGTGAATCGGCGAATTGCTGCACCAGCAGGGCATCGCGCGTCGGGGTCGAAATCGCCGTGGGTTGTTGCGGCGCTGTCTCCGGTTCCTGGTGGCGCTGCTGCCATGCACGCGCCCGCTCCTCCACATCCCGGACAGAGAGTTGCTTTTCATCTACCTCTTTCAGGAGGCGAATCTGTTCGGCCTCATCTTCAATCGCAATCATGGCCCGCGCATGGCCTGCCGTGATGGTGCCGTCCCGCAAGCCGGCCTGGATACGCGGAGGCAGTTTCAGCAACCGCATCGTGTTGGTGATGGTGGCGCGGTTTTTTCCTACTTTCTGGGCAACCTGCTCCTGCGTCAGCCCGCACTCCTCGATGAGCCGGTGGTAACCGAGCGCCACTTCGATCGGGTTGAGTGCCTCGCGCTGGACGTTCTCCACCAGCGCCATTTCAAGCATTTCTTCGGTGTCGGCTTCGCGCACGAACGCAGGGATGCGTTTCAACCCTGCCCTTCGCGCGGCGCGGAGGCGGCGTTCGCCGGAGATGATCTCAAACCGGTTGTCTCCCAGCGCCCGCACCGTCACCGGCTGGATGATGCCCAGTTGCAAGATAGAAGCCGCCAGTTCATCCAGAGCCTTCTCGTCAAAGTCCTTGCGCGGCTGGTACGGATTGGGCCGGATATACTCTATCTCAATGTCTGCTACCCGTCCGAGCAGGCGCAGGCGATCTTCAAAGTGATACAACCGGCTCTTGGGAAGCTCACTGCCTGATTCGGCCTCCGGGGTTGTCTCCGGGTTATGCGAAGGCAGCAGGGCATCCAGGCCCCGACCGAGAACAGCTTTTCTGGAAGACATACGAAGCATCCGTAGTTTTATGAGCGCCCGGCGCACAGCAGGGCGCCGGTGTCGGGTTCATAGGAGAAAAGATGGGTCCGGAATGAGTGGAGTTGAGACTCTGTTAGAGGGTGAAACCGTTGGCTGCCGCAGAAGAACTCTTGGGGTACCTTCCGCGGCCGTTTTGCAACTCCGGGCTGGATGGGGCAGCTTCTTCTCGCACTTCTTCCGCATCGGACGTCAGGAAGCGCTGGTTGTTTTTTATGATTTCACGGGCGAGGGTGATGTAGTTCCGGGACCCTATGCTGGTGGCATCATGGAGCAACACGGGTTTTCCAAAACTCGGCGCCTCCGAAAGACGCACGTTTCGCTGTACAATGGTTTTAAAGACCTTGTCGCCGAAATAACGCATTACTTCCTGCGCCACCTGATTCGACAGGCGCAGCCGCGTGTCAAACATCGTAAGCAGCACTCCTTCGATTTCGAGTTCGGGATTCAGGTTCTGCCGGATAAGCTTGATGGTGTTGAGCAACTGCCCCAGGCCCTCCAGCGCGAAGTATTCCGCCTGCACCGGAATCAGCACGGAATCCGCCGCTGTGAGTGAGTTCAATGTTAAAAGCCCGAGTGAGGGCGGGCAGTCGATCACTATGAAGTCGTACTTGCGCCGCGTATGCACGATGGCATTCTTGAGAATGCGCTCGCGTTCCATGACATCGATCATCTCGATCTCAGCCCCGACGAGATTGATATGGCTTGGAACGATGTCCAGAAACGGCATTTGCGTCGAGAGAACAGCCTCTTCAATCGGCACGTCGCCGATGAGCACCTCGTAGGTAGAAGCCGTAACGGTTCGAGGGTTCAGGCCGATGCCGGAGGTGCAGTTGGCCTGCGGGTCGATGTCGAGCAGCAGCGTGGGATGCTCCGTCGCTGCCAGCGACGAGGCGAGATTCACCGCCGTCGTCGTCTTGCCGACGCCGCCTTTTTGGTTCGCTACCGCTATAACTTTTCCCATCGAAAATGCGGATCTTTCATGCGTTGGGTAAAGAGGAGGGACTTGGCCGGAAAAGTCGGGGCAGACGCCGTCGCCGTACGTGTGCAAATGTCGATCAAAACAAAGTCCCGCTTCCACAAGTCGGTTCTACGATTCGTCGTCAATCTATGAAGAATGACACTGGCTAGCCAGAATAATCCGAGTGAAAAATCCTCTCTCCGCCCACCGTCACGAAGAAACCGCTCGGAATGCCTTTCACGCAGCGCAATACAGGGGCAAGCGGACGATGGTGCATGAAAAGTTACTTTGTATGCATCCATTAAAGCGCCGAAGGGGGAATCGTTCCTGTTATTATTGAACCTGGACCGGTTTCATTGCAGCGCGTCTGACCGTATCCTGTTCGGGTGATAGAGGGCAGGCGCGCAGTCTGGCTTCCGGAGCAGAGCGGATCACACGGCGCTCCCCGACGTTTGGTAATGAAAGACTCAAGTAGGTCCCCGATTCTCTGTTACGCCTTCCTTGTTGCTTCGCCTTGATCACATGGCACGCCGTTTTGTTTTAAAGGCTGATCCTCAGCCTTCTCATGTCCATCTGACCATAGACTATGCAGGGGAACTGAACCCCCAGCAGTATGCCGCTGCCACTGCGCCCGGCGGCCCGGCGCTGGTCATCGCCGGAGCGGGCTCAGGAAAAACACGCACCCTGATCTACCGCGTAGCTTATCTGGTAGAAACAGGGACGCCCCCGGAAAACATCATACTGCTCACCTTTACGAGAAGGGCCGCTCGTGAAATGCTTACCCGCGCCGGCGTATTGCTCGATGGACGCTGCCACAAGGTGAGGGGTGGGACGTTCCATTCGTTTTGCCTTACCCTGCTGCGCCGGTATGCCCCGCTTATCGGGTTCCCGGTGCATTTCAGCGTGCTCGACGCTTCCGATTCAGCCGATGTCCTGGATGTGTTGCGCACTGCTGCCGGGCTGCACCGATCCGGAAAGCGGTTCCCTCGTAAAAAGACGTTGCAGGCCATGTTTTCTTCGGCAGTAAACCGGGAACTCGCGCTGGAAGATCTCGTCGCGGCAAGGTATCCGCAATTTGTGGAATACCTCGCCGACCTCTGCGCCTTGCAGGCAGATTACGAACAGTACAAACGGCAGTACGGGTTGATGGATTATGACGACCTGCTCCGGCAAACCCTCGTTCTTTTTGAACAGCAAGACCGGATACGACGGGAAGTGGGTGCTGCCTGCCGGCAGGTGCTGGTGGATGAATACCAGGATACGAACCGGCTCCAGGCTGCACTGGTGAGGCAGTTTGCCTCGGTGCATGGAAATGTCATGGCCGTAGGCGACGATGCTCAGAGCATCTACCGGTTTCGAGGCGCGGAGGCTCGAAACATCTTCGCTTTCCCGCAGCAGTTCCCCGGCGCACGGGTGCTCAAGCTGGAGCAAAATTACCGCTCCTCCCAACCCATTCTGGATCTGGCAAACCACTTGCTGATGCGGGCGCGCCGGAAATACGAAAAACACCTGTTCAGCGACAGAAAAGACGGAAACCCTCCCGTTATCGTCGCTGCGCCGGATGACCGCTTCGAGAGCCGGTTCGTTTGCCAGGTGCTGCTGGATCTGCGCGAACAGGGCGTACCGCTTCATCGCATGGCGGTGTTGTTCAGGAGTAGTTTTAATTCCTATGATCTGGAAGTAGAACTTAACCGGCGCAATATTCCCTTCGTGAAATATGGCGGCCTCAAACTCAGCGAAGCGGCGCATATCAAGGATGTGGCGGCGCACCTGAGAGTAGCCGAGAACCCTATGGATGCGGTGGCCTGGACCCGTATCCTGCAATTGCTCGAAGGCGTTGGACCCAAAACGGCGCAGGATCTCGTTACGTGGATTACGTCGGCTGCGGAGGATCCGTTTGCGCTTGAGAACCGCCCCTATTCTCCCCGGTACGTTGAGGCGCTCAAGGCGTTGTTCCATATGCTGCGCACGATTCGCCGGCCCGGCCATTCGCTGACCCTGCAAGTCGAAACTATCGTTCAGTATTATGAGCCGATCCTTCGGACAAAGTACTTTGAGGACTATCCGAAACGACAGCAGGATCTGGAGCATTTCGTGTCCCTGGCCGGTAATTTCGAAGGGCGCACCGATTTTCTGTCTTCTCTCGCACTCGACCCTATCGAACTGACGGCGCTCGATGCCGAGCCGCTTGACAGCGATGAGCCGCCGCTGGTCCTCTCGACCATCCATTCGGCAAAGGGACTGGAGTTCAACACCGTTTTCCTCATCCACGCGCTCGATGGCGTTCTTCCGTCTGTTTATGCCTTTGAGGACGAGGATGCCCTTGATGAGGAACTCAGGTTGTTGTATGTGGCCGTCACACGTGCTGAAGAGAATCTCTTTATTTCTTACCCCGTTATTCAGTATCGTCGTTTTCAGGGAGAGTATCTGTCCAGTCCTAGCCGCTTTATCACAGATACCCCCGAACGTCTGCTTGAACCGTGGACCCTCGTAGAGGAAAATGCTCCTGCCTTGCTGGAAGAACGCCTCTCTTCCGACGAGCGGCAGGAGGGGACTGATACCGCACTCCTTCCTTTTTAAGCGTATTTTTATGACTTCCGACCCTCAAACTTCTTCGGCAGCGGTTGCTTCGCCCGGCGCCGGCATCCGCCTGGAAGCGCCCTCTGCGATACGTATTGTCGAGGTGGATCTTTCCTGTCTGGATATTATTCAGGAGATCAATACGGTTGTTTTCGACGAACAACGGATCATCAATACGTTCGACAGGGAGGACTTGATGCTGCTGCTCGCGTACGTGGAGCGTGAGCCTGCCGGATTCAAGATCGGTTATCGGGAAAACCGCTTCACGTATTACAGCGCCAAAGGCTGCGTGCTGCCTGAATACCGGCGCCACGGCATCGCGCGGATGATGCTTTACGAAATGATGGAGCGGGCGCTGGCAAAAGGGTATGTCCGCATGGCCTTCGATACCTTCCCGAACAAGCATCCGGGCATGACGGTCATGGGTCTCAGAGAAGGTTTTCGGGTCGTGAAAGCAGACTACAACGCCGTATATCGGGATTACCGGCTTCGGTTCGAGAAGAAACTCTAGCTGTCACGGCCGCGTGCGCAGGTAATTGACGCACCTGATGAACTGCAGGCAATCGTTCGCGCAACTCTCTGTGGATCGGCTCGTATCTACGTTGGGACGGATCTGTGCTTTTATTGCCGGAGAGTTCTCCTGCGTAAGGCGTTTCCCCACGACGGACGGGACCGCCGGCCCTGCTCACTCCACATCCGACAAAACTTTCGTGGTATACTTTCTCAACGAGCTTCGTGAAGGACTGAGCATCGCCCTGCGTGCCATCAGCGTTCACAAACTCCGCGCCGTGCTCACGACCCTCGGCATCATCATCGGCATTACGTCGGTTACGGCCATGGTGACGGTCATCAACGGCATCGAACGCAACTTCGAGGAGGATATGTCGGAGTTGGGGGCTGATGTGCTTTATGTGGAAAAATGGCCATGGCTGACCGGGCCGAGTTTCAAGTGGTGGGAGTACGTCAACCGGCCCCGCATCACAGAGGACCTGGTCGAGGTGGTGCAGAGGCGATCCTCCTTCGCGCAAGCAGTAATCCCGGTAGTCGATACCGGACGCTCTGTCAGCTCGAGGCGCGAAACGGTCACGCGGGTTCGGGTTGAAGGATCGACGGCCGCCTACGAGCAGGTCCATGCCGTAAAACTGTCTTCCGGGCGGTTCTATAATGAATTCGACAACCGTTCCGGGAGAAATGTCGGTGTGATCGGCGCAAACCTGGCGGAAATGCTTTTTCCTTCCCAGAACCCGCTTGGAAAAATGGTCCGCGTGGGCGGCAAGCCGCTTCAGATCATCGGAGTGCTCGAAAAGAAAGGTCAGGGACAGGGAGGCGACAATTCCGACGATAACCAGGTGAAAATGCCTTTCAATACGTTCAAAAGTTTCTATGGCACGAGCTACCGTGACGTGTCGATCCAGGTCAAGGTCGGCGCTCCCGAGTTGATGGATGCAGCCCAGGATGAATTGACGGGGATTTTGCGCGCCGCACGCCAGCTTGATCCGCGCGAAGAAGATGACTTTGTCATAAACCAGCAGCAAACCCTCCGCGAGCAACTCGCGCCGGTGAAGCTGGCAATCTACGGGGTGGGGATCTTTCTGACTACGTTGTCGCTCCTGGTAGGCGGGATCGGTGTGATGAACATCATGTTTGTTTCGGTCAAGGAGCGCACGCAGGAGATAGGGTTGCGCAAGGCTGTAGGCGCGCGCCGCCGCACCATTCTCGTGCAGTTCCTGATCGAGGCGGTCATTGTCTGTATGATCGGAGGAGTGATTGCCACCTTGCTGTCTTTTGTGCTCACTGCCCTGATCCGCACCGTCATGCCGGCTTACCTGCCCTTTAGCACGGTGATGCTGGCGTTCGGCATCTGCGTAGCTATCGGGGTCATCTTCGGGCTGGCTCCGGCCTGGTCGGCGGCGAAAGCCGAGCCAATCGATGCGCTCCGGTACGAGTAACCACTGCAAACACCTGCCATGCCTTCGATCCCTGGTAAAGCAGGCGCGGGCGGCAGCAATAAAGACGGTATATGGGTTTTTTTGAAGCCTTTCGCATGGCCTGGACCTCGTTGCAGTCGAATAAGCTGCGCACGCTGCTCACGCTGCTCGGTATGATTATCGGCGTTTTTGCGATTATCTCTTCGGTAACCGCCGTCAAGGTTATCGAAGTCTATTTTGAGGAGTCCCTGAGTTTTCTGGGGACATCGACCTTCTCGATCAACCGCTATCCTTCCATTCGCTTTGGAGGAAACCGCGACCGCACGCGCAGGAACATCACCTACGAACAGATGGAGCGCCTGGAAGAACGGGTGACGCTGCCGCTCACGATCAGCCCGGAAGAGGATTTTTCGATGGTGTCGGTGCGCTACCGCGATCATGAAACCGAGCCGAATGTGTTTCTGATGGGTTCCGATGAGAACTATCCGGTCAATTTCGGATTCACCCTGGCGGAAGGACGGAGCCTCTCGGCGCAGGACGTTCAGTATGCACGCTCGGTGGTGATGCTCGGCTCTGCCGTTGCCGAAGATCTTTTCCCGAATGAGACGCCGCTGGGAAAGGATATCCTCATTCAGGGACGCCGCTACCAGGTCGTCGGCGTCCTGTCTCCGAAAGGCAGTTTCCTCGGGTTCAGTTGGGACAACCGGGTGGTGGCTCCTATCACGACGCTGTTTTACGTGTACGGAGGTGCGGAGCGCAACATTGCGTCGATCAGTGTGCGCGCCTACCGCCCGGAAGCCGTCCCTGCCGCCATGGAGCACGTCATCGGCCATATGCGCGCCATCCGTAAAGTGCCGCCGGGAGAAGAGAATGATTTCGAGATCGAGACGAATGATTCCGTTCGGAGCACCTTTGATGCCTTTACAGGCACGCTGACCGTAGGAGGCGCCGGCATCGGCCTCATTGCCTTGCTGGCTGCGGGCATCGGCATCATGAATATCATGCTGGTGTCGGTCACCGAGCGCACGCGCGAAATCGGCATACGCAAGTCGCTGGGCGCCCGCCGCCGCGACATCATGCGGCAGTTTCTGCTGGAGGCGTTTTTCCTGTGTCAGCTTGGCGGAATCGCCGGCATCCTGCTCGGTGTTCTGTTTGGCAACGTGACGGCCCTTTATTTCGATATAACAGCGGCTTTTCCGGTGGCCTGGGCCGTTGCCGGTTTCGTGATGGTTACCGTTATCGCGATGGTGTTTGGCGTTTACCCGGCCTTCAAGGCCGCCGGGCTGGATCCCATCCAGTCGCTGCGCCATGAGTGAGTTATTTCGAACTTCGACGTTCCAGGGTTTCATATCTCAGCCTGAATCAGTTAAACTTAAGGCTGTCTTATGAAAATTGGAGCGTATGACTGACCAACAGCAAGAAGTTGCCAAAAAGGCCGCAGGCGAACGTGCGGCGCGCCTGGTGCAGGAAGGAATGTGCGTCGGCCTGGGGACAGGATCGACGACGGCGTATGCCATCGCCGCGCTGGGGAGGCGCGTCCGTGAGGAGGGTCTTCAGATCGTTGGTACACCTACCTCTTTTTTTGCCGAAACGCTGGCCCGCGAACATGGCATTCCCCTGGTTACCCTGAATGACCTGGAGCGCTTGGACCTCGTGTTTGACGGCGCGGACGAAGTGGACGCTGATCTCAACCTTATCAAAGGACGCGGCGCGGCGCAGACGCGGGAAAAAGTAGTCGCTTCGCTGGCAGATCGCTTTGTTGTGCTGGTGGACCCCTCGAAGCTGGTGGCGCAACTGGGAACCCGAATGCCGCTGCCGGTAGAGATCCTTCCGATGGCGCTGGCTCCCATCTCTCGTGCGCTAAAGGCGCTTGGCGCTGTCCCGGAACTGAGAATGGGGGTTCGTAAAGACGGGCCGGTCGTTACGGATCAGGGCTTCTGGATCCTGGATGCGCGTTTTGATCGCATAGAGCACCCGCAGCAACTCGGGCAAACGATACGGAACATACCCGGCGTGCTGGAACACGGCCTGTTTATAGGAATGGCAACCGATGTGCTTGTCGGAGAGATCGGAGGGGCCGTCCGTCACCTGAAACGGAGTTCTCCGGCAGGTCCGAAACGTACCTGAATTCAAAAAGCCCTCGCTGCCTGTCGCAACGAGGGCTTTTTCGCGCCATGAAGCGCAGATTGCTTATTTCAGCTTGAAGGTGATCGGAAGGGACATCTTCACGCGCACCGGCTTGCCGCGCTGCTTGCCCGGCTTGAACTTGGCTGTCTGGACGGCGCGAATGGCCTCTTCGTCGCAACCGGCGCCGATGCCGCGAACGACGACCGGGTCGCTCACGCTGCCCTGTTCGTCAACGACGAACTGAACGATCACACGGCCTTCGACGCCTGCTTTCTTCGCGATCTCCGGGTAGTTGATCTTGCTCTGGATCGATCCCAGGCCGCCGATCAGTTCCGGCATTTCCTCCACGATGACGAAGATCTCGGGCTCGACTTCTTCCTGCTTTTTCGTCTCGGTCTCAGGGGCCGGCGGCGGCGGCGGCAGGTCGGCTATCGGCTGGTCGATGTCCAGCGTAGCAT
>CBDUBU010000087.1:0-13990 GCA_965365465.1 uncultured Rhodothermaceae bacterium | reverse complement strand
GGCGGGCCGACGCTCAGGAAAGGGATTCTCAGGCGAGCGTGCTCTTTTCTGCCTTACCAGACCCTTTCATGCTGTATCTTGTACGACGGCGCCCGTTAACTTCACGAACATGACCTATGCCCGGTAAAGCAGTCAATACCCGCAAAGAGAACGAACGCAAACTCAACTTCTGGGAGAAAATGTACCTTCCGGAGGTGTTCAAGGGACTGGGCTACTCGTTCCGGAAGATGCGGAAGGAGCCGATGTACACCTTCCAGTACCCCGACGAGTTATGGCATCCTCCCGACAGCTACCGGGGGCGGCCCATTCTGGTCGAAGAGGAAGGACGCCCGCGCTGCGTCTCCTGCAACCTCTGCGCGAGGGTTTGCCCGCCGATGGCGATCTCCATGCAGTCGAAGGAAACGGACAACGTGAAGGAAAGGGAACCCGCGTGGTTCGAGATCAACATGCTGCGGTGCATCTACTGCGGGTTCTGTGAGGAAGTCTGCCCCGAAGAAGCCATCATCATGTCGAAGGAGTATGACATGACGTTCCAGAGCCGGGAGGACGCCATCTTTGGACTCCCGCGCCTGCTGGTTCCGAAAGAACGGATGCAGGACCGGCTCGACTGGCTGGACAAGTACAGGGACCCGCAGTTCGGCCAGCAATGGGACTTCAAGCACAGCAACAACCTGCACAGCCTGAAAGACCAGCATTTCCTGAGCCTGCTTCTTGCGCAAGGCGCAGAGGGCCTCGCAAGCACGCATCTTCGGGAGGAAGCGCAGCCGGCGGCAGGCCGCACCTGGGGCGGCGCGCGTTCCGGCCCGCCCTCCGAGCCATACGTCGTTGCAACCAGAAGTGCAACCTGATGATGTTGCCTGACCACGACGCCGGGCAGGCCGAACTCAGGGAAAAGCTTCTAGGCCAGCTTGCCTATCTGATCGATGAAGTGGAGGCGCTCGAACCCCTGCTGGAAAGGATCCCTGAGCAGGCGCTGGAGGGAAGGCTGCTGGAAGGAGATCTTTCCGTCAAGGAACGGTACGGCCTGCTGGCAACCCTGGACGAGCAGGTGTACCTCCCCCGGCTCCGCCGGATCGTTTCAGGCGAAGAACCTGCGTGGGGCGAAATAGACGAGACCCGATTGCTGCGGCAGGAAAACTGGCATCAGTATTCCTTCCCGGCCATTCTCCACCGGGTAGCCGAAGGGCGAAAAGCGCTGGTTGACTACCTCGAATCCCTATCTCCCGGCGACTGGAACGGCGAGGCCGGCCGGCCGGGAGCACGCATGACGCTGTACGAGGCTGCCTATCGCATCATAGAGCGCGACGTGGAGCACCTGCGGGCGGCAGGCTATCGCCTCCACGAAACCCGGCTTTCCACGCGCGTGCAGGGCTTGCCGCAGTAGTTCCACACCCCTGCGCTGCTGCAGGCAACGCCTGGCGAGGGCGTTATTTTTTAAACCGGAAGCCCGGCGCAATCCTTTTGTACTCCAGGTTGCGGGAGTCTACGCTTGCGATTTCCAGGTTTATTACGTTCAAGTTCCATGTTTTTTACGCCGCAGGATACGCAAATAGTTGTGCGAACGTTTAATATAGAGGGGAGGCGACGCTTCGGGGCGTCCTTCCGTGTATCAGAGGTTGAACAGTCGTTTTTCGAGTCGTCAGGTTAGACCCCATTGGCAAGCTCAGGCGTCACATATGAACAACTGGAAGTGGCCTTCCGGCACCGGAATTTCAAGCCGCTTTACTTCCTTTACGGGGAAGAACGGTTCCTGATGGACGAACTGCAAGCGCTTCTGATCGGACAGGCGCTGGCCCCCCACGAACGCGATTTCAACCTGGACCTCGTCTACGGAGCGGAGGCGGAGGCGCAAGATGTTCTCGCGCTCTGCGCCGGATACCCTGTCATGGCCGAACGCAGGGTCGTGATCGTGCGGGACTTTGACAAGCTCAAGCAGAACCGGCTCTTTGCGACGTATGCAGAGCATCCGAACCCGCAGACCATTGCATTGCTGCTGTGCTCGTCGAAGCCGAATCTCTCCGCGCACCCCTACAGAGCGCTGAAAGCGTTTGCGGTGTGGAGTGAGTTTAAACCCTTGCACGAAAAACAGATGCCGGGCTGGATTCAGAAGCGGGTAGAAATACAGGGTTACCGGATTGAACCCGAAGCGGTGGGTATGCTGGCTGAGTACACGGGCAACAACATGCAGGCTGCGGTTGCGGAGATAGAGAAGCTGACTACCTACGCGGGCGAGAGAAAAAGCCTGACGGCATCCGACGTTCTGGAGGCCGGAGGACAGACGCGGGAGTTCAACGTGTTTGAATTGCAGCGCATGATCGGGGAGCAGAAGTATCCGGAGGCCCTGCGGATCGCAGAGCGGTTGTTGCAGCAGGCTTCCAATCCCCGTGGGGAGGCTTTGATGATCGTTTCCGTCTTGTCGGGCTATTTTACGAAGCTGTGGAAGCTGACGGCCTGCCAGGCGCGGCGAATGCCGGAAAGGGCGATGGCGGAGCGGGTAGGGATCTCGCCTTTTTTCATCAAGGAGTACCTTTTCAGCCTGCGGCGTTTCAAGCTGAACGCCATTGAAGGCGCGTTCACGGCTTTGCTCGCCGCCGACTTTGAACTGAAAGGCGGCGCAAGCCGCGACGAACGTCTGATTATGACGCTGCTGCTCAGGCGTCTGACCGGCGGGACTGCGCCGGAAAGCAGGGCGGCAGCCTGGGCTTGAATTGTATACTTTTTATTCACAAGGGGCGGCGGCGCCCTCATACAGCAGGAATACTATGGCGAATACCTCAATCCAGTACGTGCATAACCTGCATCGCAAAAACAACCCGAACAACCGCCACTACGATGCGCTCACGCAGATGAGCGACGAGGACCTGATGTCGCAGTTTCAGGCCGGCACTGTGGAGGCGTTCGATATTCTGGTCAGCCGCTACAAAGACCCGCTGACGAATTATATCTACCGCTTTCTCGGTGATATGAAAGAGTGCGAGGATCTGTTGCAGGAAACGTTTCTCCGGGTGTACCGCAACCGGCATTCGTACCGCCGCATTGCGAAGTACTCCACGTGGCTCTACACCATTGCAGGCAACCTGGCGCGTTCGGAGTACCGCAAGCGCAAGCGCCGCCGCCTGTACTCGCTGCAGTCGGTCAACCGGGACGACGAGGAATACGAAGTGGAGATCCCCGACGAAACATTCTTGCCGGACAAGCATACCGACAGCACAATACAAGATCATTACATCCAGGAAGCCCTGCGGCAGATTCCGGAAGAGTTCCGTGAGGTGGTGGTGCTGCGCGACGTGCAGCAACTCGCCTATGAAGAAATCGCGGAGATCACCGGCCTTCCGATGGGAACCGTCAAAAGCCGGATCAACCGTGGACGCACGAAACTACAGTCCCTTCTGAGCGACATTTATACCGCTCCGGAAGAATAACGGGCAGGCTCCATTCAAAACCATCCAGGGCCGGCAGTTATTCTTCTGCCGGCCTTTTTTCATTCCCATTGAACAAATCCGGCGCAACGGCTTTCCTTACTCAATACAGGGTCATCTGTTTGTACTTACAAATCGTCTCTGCTTATGTGCGAAGGATACAGCGCCTCTGAGGAAAGCAGCAATCCGGACTTTGTGCTCGATGAGTTCATGTGCGAGTATGTGGACGGGACGATGGACCCTGCCGTCCGTGCAGTTTTCGAGGAATACCTCCGGGCCAACCCCGAACTCATCGAGCAGATCGAATGCCTCAGACGCACACGCAGCATTCTCTGCCATTACGGATGCCGGTGCAATGCGCCGCGTGGCCTTCAGTCCCGCCTGCGCCAGAAGCTGGGTTCCGAAATGATGCAGGCGCAGCTTCCGAGGCGGTCAGAAATGAGCACCCGCCTGGGCCGCATCGCTGCCTTCACCTCCGCCTTTGTCCTCATGCTGATGATTGGTCTTGCTGCGGGAGAGGCGATGGCGCCGGAAGAAGAGGGAGCCGCACCGGTGGTTTACGGAGTAGAGGAGCGCGGCAACGCGAGCTATTCGAAGGCGCTGCGCCCCCCGGCGCTCTCCGCTGACGACACGCGCCTGTACGCGCAGCCGTACCTGTCCGCCTTCGGGGGGATGCAGGCGCGGCATCCGTGGTTTCAGCCCCGGTACGCCGGCGCTGTCGATACGCAGGCGCTATTCCTTCAGGCAGGTGTGCGAAATTTTGTGGAATCGCCTTGACTTTCGTGCAGGCGCAGCTTACTATTTTCGTCCTTCCCATAGAGGCATACCCGGTTATAGTCAGCAGGGCTCTTAGCTCAGCGGTTCAGAGCGCTCGCCTCACACGCGAGAGGTCACTGGTTCAAATCCAGTAGGGCCCACAGCAGATCCCACGTCACCGGCGACGTGGGTTTTTTTGTGCCAGGAGCCGGAAAAACAATCCGCGCATCCTGTGCCCCGGAGTTTTCGCTGAAGCGGCGTCTCCGGCGGCGCTGCAATCCCGAACGGTATGGCAGAAGGGCTTTTTCTGGTAGGCACGGATCGCGGGGTGGGCAAAACCATGATCGGCGTGGCGATTGTGGCGCTGCTGCGCGAAATGGGCGTGGACGCCACCCTGATGACGCCGATTTCCACCGGCGGCTCCATCGAGACGGCCACGGATTTGCTGGGCCGGATCGGCGTTCATGACCCGCGCAGGCTCATCAACCCGGTAACCTATGAAACGCTGGCAGCGCCCTACGTCGCCTCACAGGTGGAAGACAAACCGGTCGATCTGCCGCGCATCCTGAGCGCTTACCGTGAACTCCGGGAGCAGGGAAAGTTCGTCGTGGTCGAGGGAGCGGGGGTCATGGTCCCGATCACGCGCAACTATGCCATGATCGACCTGCTCAGGGAGTTCAATACGCCGTCTCTGATCATCGGCCGAACGGGCCGGGGCACCCTCAACCACTGCATCCTCACCCTGCGTATGATGCTGGTGCTGGGCGTGCATCCGCTTGGCTTCATTCTGAACGGCTTCGGGCAGTACGGCGACGGATTTGCCGAGTCCATCAACCCGGATGCCTTGCGGGAACTGGTAGCCCCGACGCCGGTTTTTGCCACGCTCGAATGGCGGCCCGAGTACCAGGATGATTTTCAGGCGTTCATCCGGGGGCTGCGGCATCAACCTGACCTCGCGGCCCTCCTCACGCAGCTTGCTGGCGTGTAGCCGTCCGTCCTCCCGGCGTATCTTGTCCCGTCAACCCTCCAATCTCTCCCGTTGCTCCCATGTCTATTGCTGACCGCGCCGTTTACGCAACCCAGCAGCTTCCCCTGCAAAACCAGGTCGCTCACCTGCTGAAAGAGGCTTCCCCTGCAAGCATCGAAGGCGGCGAGATTCTGGCCGTCATCGTGCCGGACACGAACCGGATCAGCGGCGGGCCGGTTGCTGCCGAGGTGTACAAATGCCTCGAAGGGCGGCACTATGACACCGTTATCCTGATCTCGCCCAGCCACACAGGTCCCTTCCGACGCCTCAACATCTGCCAGGTGGATACGTACCGCTCCCCGCTCGGCTCGCTCAACGTCAATGACCGGGTTCGGAATGAATTATGCGATGAGGACGACGATATTTTCATGGACGACATGGGCCACTACCAGAACGAGGGCGTGGACGTGCAGCTTCCTTTTCTGCAGACCGTGCTCAGGGATTTCGACATCGTCCCGATTGTGATGGGCGAGGAGTCGCCTGAGTTTTGCCGGGAGTTGGGCAATGCGGTGGGAGAGATCATGTTCAACCGCCGGACGCTGGTGGTTGCCTCTGCCGATCTGCTGGAAACCTCGGACGAATGCATGGAACAGTTTCAGCAGGCTTTCGAGGCCCGCGACGTTTCACGCATGATGTCGCTCCTGAACACCGAAGACGTGAAAGTCGAGGGAAAGGGCGCTGTGCTCGTAGCCATGATCGCCTCGCTGCAACGACGCGCCGACCAGGCAAAACTCGTGCGCGTGCAGATGCCGGAAGGAGAAGACGTAGGCTACATCGGAGGCGTGATCTGGCGGCGTTAGGGTGCGCCTTACGGCGCATCGCGAAACCATGCCTTTTACGTAGATCGTGTGGTTTCCCCCTTCGCGCAATTGTTCACATCCATGCTGCTCAAGATGCCGAACCAACGCCTGCCGCTTCATGCCGCCTCCGGCAGGTCGAACGCTTCGCGCACGACTTCCTCTCCGGCCAGTTCCTCCCTGGCAAGAACCCGGTTGGCTTCGAGCACGAGTTCCAGCGCTTCTTTCAGGTTTTCCCGCGCTTCTTCAATGGTTTCCCCCTGCGTGTTAACGCCCGGCAGTTCTTCAATAAAGGCAATGTACCCTTCGGGAACCTGTTTGAATATGGCAGTCAATTGCATGGCTGGCGACGAGATTTATGGGTTTTATCGACCTTCTGAACTGTACGCGCAACGGCGCTTGTTGCTCCATGCGGCGAGGCGCACGGCCGAAAGTCGTGATCCGGCGGCGAGAACAGAGTTGCTTCAGGGCGCGCCGCGAAACCAGGCGCCGATGACGTGCTCGGCCTGCTTGTCCTGCGGCGTGAAATCGAGCCTGTGCCGGGCCGGATCAGGCCGGTTCTCCGGATACCACTTCCAGAGGATCGCTCCGGCAAACCAGGGTTCCTTCCAGACTGACTCGAAAAAGGCCCGGTACAGACTGGCCTGCAGCGCTTCGTCGGGTTCGATCTGATCCTGTTCCTCACGGGAAGGCCAGCGCCAGGGTTCGGCGGCAGCATAGGAAACGCTGCGGTACCCGATTTCCGTGAACAGGATCGGGCGGTTTACCTCACGGTGCAGCCGCAGCAGCGCCGCGCAATGCGCTTTCCATTGCTCCCGAAATGCGCGCCTCTCCGGGTTTTCGGCTTTGCCGAGCGGGAAATATGCCTGAATGCCGATGTAATCGAGCGCGTCCCAGAACGTGATGTGCTCGTACTCCTCATACCAGTTGGCGGCATAGGTCAGCTTGCCCGGATAAACCTCGCGCACCTCGGCGATGAGGCTGCGCCAGAACGCTGGGCGGGCGCGGGCCGCAGAGGCCAGTTCCGTCCCGATGCAGAACAGGGGCGCGCCGATCTCGGTCGAAAGCCGGGCGTAGTGCATCACAAAGTCGCGGTACTGCGCTTCCCACTGCGTCCATGCCTGCTCCGTTTCAAACCGGATGGCGCTCCAGTTCTGTTCGCCGCCGTCGCCGCGCCCCACCCAGACGTGCGGTTTGAGAACCACCGCCATGCCGAGCGAGTCGGCCTGCCGGGCAAGATCCCGGATGCCTGCGTCACTCTCGCTGTACCACCGGGATTCCGGGTTGTGTCGGATTTCGGGCAGGTCGATACGGGGTTGGAAACCGAACGGGACGAGCACGAGGTGTCTGGCGCCGAGATCGCGCAGGCGCTCCAGCGTGGGCAGGCCCGGCGCCTGCCTTGCGTCCAGCGTCACCCCCTGAACGCGCACGAGGCTGTCGGCAGGCGGCGGAAGCACACGCACCTCGTCAGAAGCCGTATCTTCCACGGCGCAGCCCATAGCCGGAGCAAGGAAGGCAGCCAGTGCCATGCACAAAAAGCAAAAGGGAAAGCGCATCTGGACTGCCCGGCGACTTGAAAACTTTTCTGAGAACGCTGTATTCTGCTTCCGGGTTGCACCAGCGCCGGATGCGCCGGGCAAAAGACTTCTCCGGCAACCGAAACGCCTCCCTATGATCTACCCGAAGCAAACGACAACCCGAAACGATGTAGCCCTCCACTACGACGAACTGGACCGGTTCTACCGCGAACTCTGGGGCGAGCACGTCCACCACGGACTCTGGCTTACCGGCAGGGAATCCCAGGGGACGGCGGTGCGGCAATTGGTGGAACTCGTCGCACGCCATGCCCGGATCGGGCAGGGAAGCAAGGTATGCGACGTGGGGGCCGGATACGGCGCCACCGCCCGTTATCTCGCGCAGGAAAAGGGCGCCCGCGTCACCGCGCTGACCGTTTCCGGGGCGCAATACCAGTACGCGCGCGCGCGTTCCACCGGCGACAACCCGGCGTACCTGTTGTGCGACTGGTTGGAAAACAGCTTTCCCTCCGCGTCTTTCGACGCGGTAATCGCCATCGAGAGCCTGGCGCACATGACCGACAAGCGCCGGTTTTTCGTCGAGGCCGAGCGGGTGCTGCGTCCGGGCGGGCGGCTGGTCGTGTGCGCGTGGCTGGCCGGAGAGGGCGTGCGGCCCTGGGAGGAGCGCTATCTGCTCGAACCGATCTGCCGGGAGGGCCGGCTGCCGGGTCTGGGCACGGCTTCCGAGTATCTGGAACTGCTGACCGGCGCCGGGCTGACGCAGGAGATGTTCGAGGACCTGAGCGTGCAGGTGCGCAAAACCTGGACCCTCTGCGTCCGGGACGTGCTGAGCGGCATCCTGCACAAGCCGGACTACCGCGCCTTCCTCCTTTCCAACGTCAACCAGAACCGCATTTTTGCCCTCACGGTGCTCCGCATCTGGCTGGCCTACCGCACCGGCGCTTTTCATTACGGCCTTTTCGCCGCTCGCAAGCCCTGAGCAGCGCCTTCCGATCTTTCAGGTTGTTTACAATGAGAGTGTAACAGGAGGTGTAACTTTAGCTTTTAACCTGTTTCATTCACCTGACGGTTAAAGGCTATGGCAGAAGGCGTTATCGAATCGTTTGACGAGGAATCCGGCAAGGGCTTTATCCAGCCCGAAGAAGGCGGCGGCAAGATTCCCTTTGACCGGAAAGTGGTGGCCGACCACCAGACCGGGGATCTGATCACCGTCGGCGACCGGGTTACCTACGACGTAGAAGGCGGCCTGGCGGGCGATATGGCTAAGGAGGTGCGCCGCGTGGCGCCGCGCGGCTACGAATAAGGCGCCGTCCCGGCGGAGGCGGTCCCCAGCGCAACGCGGACACGAGTGCGGCCTACCGTGCAGAAAGAACAGCGCCTGAAAGCAGCGCGGCAGGCTCTTGCGGGCGGGCGTAAGCCCGGCATCCTGTTCAGGCAGGCTCTGCCACCTCTGAAAGGCGCACGCCCAGCAGTCCCATTGCGGCATAGGTGGCCCCTTCAAAGGCAGGATGGGCTTCGGCAATCTCCTGCATGATGAACTTCGGCCCTCTGTGCTTGAGGTCATGGCCGAGCAGGTCGGCAACGAGCGGAAGCGTCTCCCAGCCCGGCTTGCAGTCGATCTGGTGGGATTCGTTGTGCCACCGGTCGAACGGCGTGCCGTGCCGGTCCTGGCGGCTCTGGCCCATTTCCATCATCAGCGTGCGGTTGACGCCCCGGATGGTCTTGGCCGGGCGCACCCGTTGCGCGTGCCCGTCGAGATTGACGTATGTGCCGACCGTCTCGACCACCATCGCCGCCGGAAGCGACACGTCGGCATAGGGGAGCGTCTGGTTGGTCGTGTGGTAAGGATGCAGCACGACCTGGACGCCATCGAGGTCGGAAGCTGCGAAAAGCCCGGAAGCAACCGGGTCGTCCTCCAGCACATACAGCACCTTGAACGCGCCTGTGCGCATCCGCTCCCGGAGGGCGGCTGCGTCCACCGGTTCGAGTCCGAGGCGGCGGCAGCCCTCGGCGTTCGGCGTCTTGTCGTCCGTGACGAGCCAGCCGTCTCCGGCGCCGGGCGTTTCGTGCGGGATGAATCCGGCCACGGCGGCGCCTACGGCCTCGGCGAGGCGCTGCAAGAGGTAGTTGTCCTCCACGGTGGCATAGGCGGAACCCAGGAAAAGGATTTCGCTGCCGGAGGCTGATTTAAGGATTTCGGCGGCGCGTGCATACGCCTGTTCCCAGGCAGCGCCGGCAAGCACGCCGCCGGTTCTTATCTGTGGCCCTTCCGGGCGGTTTTCGTTGAACATCCGGTAGCCCAGCCGGTCTTCATCCGGAAGCCAGTATTCATTGACCTCCATGTTCTGCCGGGCGACGACCTTCAAAACCAGGTTGTCGCGCACCCAGTACACGCAGTTCGAGCCTTTCGCGTTCGTGACCGTGATGGAGGGCGTCTGGCTCACCTCCCACGCACGCGCCTGAAAACGGAAATCGATGGAAGTCAACGCGCCGACGGGGCAGATGTCGATGACGTTCATCGAATAGGGGTCATCGAACGTAACGCCGGGCGGCGTCATCGGGTAGTTGCGCACGCCGCGCTGGATGATGGTGAGCTGGTGGCTCTCCGAGATCTCCGCTGTGAAACGGGTGCAGCGCGTGCAGTTGATGCAGCGCTCGGCATCGAGCATGACGTGCGGGCCGAGCTTGACGCGCTTGGGCTTATGCACCTTGCGAAACTCGAACCGCGACCCTTCCGGCCCGTATTTATACGCCTGGATCTGGAGCGGGCAATGCCCGGCCTGATCGCAGATGGGGCAGTCCAGGGGGTGGTTGATCAGCAGGAACTCCAGATTGTCCTTCTGCGCCCGTTCGACCGTATCGCTGCTCCGGTGCGTTTTGACAACCATGCCGTCTGTGATGTCTACGGAGCAACTGGTCATGAGCTTGGGGAAAAACTGGATGACCGGGTCGCCGTTTTCGTCGCGCTTGGGCTGTTTCGTTTCCCGGTCGATCACGGGCGTGCCGATTTCCACGAGGCACTGACGGCAGTTCGCCGGAATGGTCATCGCGGGATGATAGCAGAAATGGGGCAGTTCGGCTCCGATGTCGAGGCAGAATTGCAGCAGCTTGGGTTTGCCCTCGTAGGTAAAAACCTGACCGTCTATGGTGACCGTTGGCATGGCAGTTGTGAATCGATTACAGGGAATGGGGCCTGCTCATTCGGCAAGGACCAGATCGCCGGCGGCATAAACGCTGGGGCGGCACCGCGCCTCGAACTCGTCGCGGAAGCGGTCGAGCGTGTAGCGTACGGGCCAGGCGGCGGCGTCGGCCAGGGCGCACACGGTGCGGCCCTCCATCTGCGTGCATAGGTCGAGCAGCAGATCCAGGTCGCGGATGTGTCCTTCGCCTTCGTCGATGCGGGTGACCAGGTTTTCGAGCCAGCCGGTCCCCTCGCGGCACGGTGTACACTGGCCGCAACTCTCGTGGTGGTAGAAGTGCGTCACGCGGCGGAGCCACGAAACCATGTCCGTATCCTCATCCATCACGAGCATACCCGCCGTGCCCATCATCGAACCGGCCTCGCGCAGCGACTCGGCATCCATCGTGACGCCCTCGATCATGTCGGCCCGCAGGGGCGGCGTGGAACTGCCGCCGGGCACGACCGCCTTGATCTTCTTGCCGCCCCGAACGCCGCCGCACACCTCAAAGATCAGGTCGGTCATCAGCATCCCGGTTGGGTACTCATACACGCCCGGACGGTTGACGTGCCCGGAGACGCCGTAGAGCACCGGCCCCGGATGCTTCTCCGGCCCAAGCGAACAGAACCAGCCGGGCGTTTTGTTGAAAATGACGGGGACGCACGCCAGCGTTTCGACGTTGTTGATGGTCGTGGGGTAGCCCCACAGCCCTTTCTGCGCCGGAAACGGCGGCTTGATGCGCGGGTAGGCCCGTTTGCCTTCCAGCGATTCCATCAGGCTGGATTCTTCCCCGCAGATGTAGGCGCCCGCGCCCTTGTGAATCACGATCTCGGTGGAAAAGCCGCTCCCCATGATGTTCTCGCCGACATAGCCTTTTTCGTAAAGCTTTGCCAGTTCGCGCTCCATGTGGATGATCCAGTCGGAATACTCGCCGCGCACATAGAGGTAGCAGGTATGGATCGACATGGCATAGCACGCGATCAGGATGCCCTCGAACACCAGATGCGGGTTGTACTCCAGCAACTGGCGGTCCTTGAACGTGCCGGGTTCGCTCTCGTCGCCGTTGCAGCAGAGGTAGCGCGGCGTTTCCGGATCGACGGGCGGCATGAAACTCCACTTCATGCCCGTCGAAAAACCGGCGCCGCCGCGCCCGCGCAGCCCGCTCGACTTGACGGTTTCGGTCACCTTTTTGGGGTCCCAGTCGCCGCCGGAAAGGATGTCTTTGAGGGCGCGGTAGCCGCCGTTCGCCTCATACACGTCAAGCTGGTGCAGATCCTTCACAGGAGGGAGCAGAACGCGCTCGTAATTTCTCCAGTCTCCGGCTTTGGTCTTGCCTGTTTTTGCTTCCATGCGCTGCTACTGATAAAACGGATTTGCCGGACAGCTTCCGGTGAGAGAACGTCCCTGCTGTAATTTATTTGAGCCTTTCAGCCACTGGCGGTGTCAGGTACACGTCTATCGCATCGGCATCCGAGCGGCGGTTGCCGCCCAGGTCGTCGGCATCCTGCGGGAGCGTGACCGAGACGAAGCCGGGTTCCCGGCCTTCGCGCAGATCCGCCACGAGGCGCGACAGTTTTTCCGGCGTCAGGTTGTGAACATAGTGGCCGTTTGTGACCTGGAGCATGGGCGCCGAGCCGCACGCGCCGAGGCATTCGGCTTCCTGAATGGTGAAAAGGCCATCCGGGGTCGTCTCGCCCCGGTGGATGCCGAGGATTTCTTCGAGGTAATGCAGCATATCGTAGCCGCCGCAAAGCTGGCAGCTAAAGCAGGTGCATACATCGAGCACGTACTTGCCCTTTTGCTCCTTGAAGTACTGCGTATAGAACGTGGCGACGCCGTAGGCGAGGGCATAGGAGATGCCCAACTCGGCGGCTACCAGCCTGATGACCTCCGGAGGCAGGAACCCGAACTTTTCCTGCGCCAGCCAGAGCGCCTTCATGACGGCGCCCTCCGGCGTCGGGTACTGCTGTTTGAACCGGTCGAGCAGCGCTTGCTCCTCCTGGTTGAACGTCAGTTCCTCCGGGGAAAAATGGGGTTCCGGATGCTGGTCCGGCAGCGGAACGACAGGGTTTTTTATGAAGTCAGCCATGTTTTCGTTTTCAGGGGACGTTGCGCTCCCGGCTATTTATCCGACTCGCCCATGACCGGATCGACCGAGCCGATCATAATCACGGTGTCGGCCACCAGCGAGCCTTCCATCATGTGTTCCAGCCCTTGCAGGTTGGCAAAGCTCGGCGCCTTGATGCGCACGCGCCAGGGGCGGCCCGTTCCGTCCGAGATCAGGAAAAAGCCGAGTTCTCCCTTGGGCGATTCGATGGCGTGGTAGCTTTCGGCGCCCTGCGGCGGCGTGATGCCAACGTCGGTATAGAGAAAGTCGTGAATCATGCCCTCCATCGAGTAGTACACTTCTTCTTTGGAAGGATACGCCTTTTTCGCGTCGTCCGTGCGGATGGGGCCTTTCGGCAGGCGTTCCAGGCATTGCCGGATGATGCGCAGGCTTTCCTTCATCTCCTCCATGCGGATGAAATACCGGGCCAGGCAGTCGCCCTCGGTGCGGAGCGGGATGGTAAAGTCCACTTCCTCGTACTTCAGGTACGGCTCAAAGCGGCGTATGTCGTAATCGACGCCGGTGGAGCGCAGGTTAGGGCCGGTCATGCCCAGCGCCAGCGCCTCCTCCGCTGAAAGCACGCCGATGCCGTCGTTGCGGTCGATCCAGATCCGGTTGCGGTTGAGTAGTTTTTCCCAGCCGTCGAGCACGCCCGGCAGGCGTTCCACGAAAGCCTGGATGAGCGCGAAGCCTTCGGGCGACACGTCGGTGGCGAGGCCGCCGATGCGGGAATGCGAAACGGTGAAACGGGCGCCCGCCACCTCGTCGAAGATTTTATAGATGTCCTCCCGCTCCTGGAACGTCCAGAGAAAGACGGAGACCGCGCCTGCGTCCATCAAGCCGACGCCGAGCCACAGCAGATGCGAGGAAATGCGGGCCAGCTCGCACATGATCATGCGAATCCATTGCGCCCGTTCCGGAACCTCCACGGCGGCCAGCTTCTCGACAGCCAGGCACCAGGCCACGTTGTTCGAGTAGGGCGAGAGGTAGTCCATGCGGTCGGTGTAGGGCATGAACTCGTGATAGGTCTTCGACTCGGCCAGCTTCTCGATGCCCCGGTGGAGGTAGCCGATGTCAACCACGGCCTTATCGATCAGTTCGCCGTCGAGCTTTACCACGCAGCGAAGCACGCCATGGGTGGCCGGGTGCTGCGGCCCCATGTTGAGAACC
>CBDUBU010000086.1:0-14042 GCA_965365465.1 uncultured Rhodothermaceae bacterium | reverse complement strand
TAATGGGACCCCATCACCTTATAACCGGGCAGCGGCTTGAAGCGGTCTCCGCTCGTGAAGGCAAGCGCCGCCTCCACCACCTGTGTCGCGGACTCAGGACTCACGTAGAGGAACAGGGGCATACGCTGCCAGGCACCGGGCCGTGCACTATAAAGCGCAAAGTTATGGTAGAACTCCGGGTCCTCTTCCTTTTCCGCCTGCCTTATGCCGAAGGAAAAAGTCTCGCTGCTGTCCTTGCGGTACCAGCTATAACCCAGGTTCTGCTCGGATTCGCGCGCCCAGTAGAAGCTGTGCGGTGGAGGGAATGCGGCGACCGCGCCTCCCTGTAGCTCAGCGGCGATCAGACGGTTGCTGCTCCATACGATGGCCGGTCCCTCGTTCACGGGACCACCCAACTGGTTGTCCTGCCAGCGGTTGGCCAGATCGCGCCACACGAGGCGTGACAAAGGCTGGATTGGCAGACCTTTGAGGCCGGCATCGTACTTGAATGCCGCTGAGGGATGATCGGTTTTTGCGATCACCATCTGGCGGATCAGATTCGATCCCTTGAAGACATCGTATTGCAGACGGCCGGCGAAGATGCCCGCTTCGACCCCCGGAAACGTGACCTCCACTCGCGCCCCGTTCGTGCGCACCTGGCAGCCTGTCGCGTGGTAGCGTGCAGTCGCCCGGGTCACCTCTTCAGGCTTTCGGGGCATCCCCGGATGATTAGCAAACGGTTGCGCGGCGGGGATGGATGTGTCATGCGAGGGTGGCATCTCATCGCTTCCCTCAATGAGCAGGGGCGCATCCCAGAATGCCTCCCACTTGATTTCGTTCAGTTTCTCGGCCGTCAGCGGCACACCCAGGCTTGCAAGCGGCCTCGTCTGTTGCTGGGTGACGCGGCGCACGCCTGAGACGACGCGGAATTCCGGTGTCACATCCGTAGCGAGCACGCGCCACTGACCGCCGTCCGACCGAATGGCCAGTTCACGGATGGTCGGCGTGCCCTGGTTTATGACGAACCGTAGTCGAACCTCGTTCTTCTGGTCTCCTTCCCATGTGACCGTCAGGGTCTCGTCCGCCACCGTCGCAGTGAGTCCTGGTTGGGCCTTGTAGTCTGCCAGATCGCAATTCAAGGGATCTGCATGTGCAGCCGTCGTGATGCCAGCAATGGCTACGACCAGCGCCAAACGCATAAATTTGCTTATCCTTAACACAGGGACGGTTCTCATAGCTTAAAAAGCAGGATGCTGAGCCTGGGGGAGGAAGGATGGTGATTTTGTCGCTTGTTATCGACGGTTTAAGGTCCGTATTCGTGTGGATCGAGGTGCAGGCCGAACTCGGCAAGGAGCGGGCAGGCCCGCGCGTCTTCGATCACCACACGCACCCGTGCGGTCGTGACGGCTGGGATGCGGTCGAGCTTCTTGTATCCGATGGTCGCGCCCTCGACAACCGTTTTCCACGCGCCGCCCTCCCATACATCGACGTGGTACGCCTTGATCCGCTGGCCCATGTGGATGGGTTCCTGCAGGCGCACCACGTTGAACGTAGCCGGCTGCGCGAGCGCGACTTCCAGCACGGCGGCGGTTCGGTCGTCGTCGGTGGCCCAGTACGTCGAGAGGTCGCTGTCGAGAAGGGCGGCGGGGCCAAAATCGGGAGAGCCGCCGCGCACGTTGTCAGCCGTGAGAGTCGCAGACGCGGCAAAATCCTGGTTGTAGATCGCGTCGATGGCAGCCTTGAACTCGTACAGGCGCTGCACGTCGGCATCTGCGAAACGTCCGTTCGTGTCGGGCGGCACGTTCAGCAGCAGCACGCTGTTGCGGCCCACCGACTTGTAATAGATGTCCAGCAACACATCCAGGGAATGCGGCTGCTCTTCCGGGCGCCAGAACCAGCCCTTCCGGATCGAAACATCCGACTCTCCGGGGACCCAGTCCGGGCCGTTTAGGTCGCCGGCGTTCAGGTAGTCGGTGCTTGCCTTGCCGATGGTCACGGTAGAGCGGTCGATCATCGACCAGTTGGTTTCTCCGGCGATGCCTCGTTCGTTCCCGATCCAGCGAACGTCCGGTCCTGCGTCGGAAAACAGGACGGCTTCCGGTTGAAGCTGGCGCACCATGGCCCAGTAAGCGTCGAATTCATAGTCCATGTCGCGGGCATCCTCACCCTTTGCGCCGTCGAACCAGATTTCGTGCAGGGGGCCGTACCGGGTCAGCAGTTCGCGGAGTTGACCCGCATAATACTGGTTGTACCGGATGTGGTCGCCATAGGAAGGTTCGTGGCGGTCCCAGGGGGAGAGGTAGAGGCCCATGCGGATGCCTTCGGCCCGGCACGCTTCGGCCAGTTCCTGCACAACGTCTCCGTCGCCGTTCCGCCACGGACTGTTTTTGACGCTGTGTTCCGTGTACCTGCTCGGCCAGAGCGCGAAGCCGTCGTGGTGCTTGGCCGTGAGGATGAGGGTCTTGAAGCCCGTTTCGTGCGCGACACGCGCCCACTGGGCCGCGTCCAGGCGCTGAGGATTGAAAATCTGCGGGTTTTCCGTTCCGTCTCCCCACTCGCGTCCCGTAAAGGTGTTCACGCCGAAGTGGGCGAACATCGTCATTTCAGCCTGCTGCCAGGCAAGCTGCCGGGCGGTCGGGATCGGGAGCAGCGGCATCGGCGGAGGGACGGACTGCGCGAAGGCAGCCTGCCCCCCGATCACAAGCAGGGCCAGGAACAGCGGCCTCCGGGCCAGAAAGCGGCAATGATTCAGGCGCATGAGAAGTCTCCGTTTGCAGGGAATGACAGGGGCAACCGGAAGACATATTAACCAGGAGCCGGCAAAGCCGCCAGTATCCCGCGCAACTACTCGTACCGCAGCGACTCCACAGGGTCGAGACGGGCTGCTTTGCGGGCCGGGAAATATCCTGCCGCAAGGCCGATGATGGAGAGCACCCCTACCGTGATGGCTGCCACCGGGAAAGAGAGCGAAGGATTAGCCAGAAACTCCATGGCGCCTTCCTTGTTCGGAATGCTGCTCACGCCCTGCACGACGAGCGCGGAAATCGAAAGGCCGATGAAACCGCCCGTCAGCGAAATCAGCAACGCCTCGAAAATCACCTGCGTCTTGATGTGATACTTGCGCGCCCCAAGCGCGAGCTTGATGCCGAATTCATTCGTACGCTCCTTGACGGTCACGTACATGATGTTGGCGACGCCCACACCGGCCAGCAGCAGGGTCAGCCCGCCCACAATGCCCAGGAAGACCTGGATGCCGAAGAACACCTTGTTCATCATCTGCTCGCCTTCAATGAAATCCCACACCCCGATGGCGCGTTCATCCTGCGGATCGAACTGGTAACGCCTGCCGAGCACCCGGAAAATTTCTTGCTTGATTTGGGGCGCGCGCGCGATGTCGCGGGGACGGAGGATCAGGTGATCCACATACCGGTAGCCATACATGGCCTTGAACGTGCTGGCCGGGATGATGGCGCGTTCCGCGTCGGGGCCGTTGTTCATGCTGGTCTGCAACTTGGTCTGCATGACGCCCACGACCGTAAACGGCAGCCCGTCGATCATGACCGACTGCCCGACCGGGTCTTGCGGGCCGTAGAGACGGGCGGCGAGCGCGTCCCCCAGGAACACGACGCGGCGTTTGCCTTCCGTATCCAGCCTGTTCAGGAAGCGGCCGCCCTGCGCCGGATACATTCGCCGGAGTTCCTCGAAGGAGGGGTCCACGCCTTCCATGTAGGTCGTTGTTTTGACGGAACCCACCTTCAGGGCAACCCCCCATTGCCCATACGAAACGCTTCCCATGTCCACCTCCGGAATGGAACGTTTCAGCAGGTCCACGTCCTCCTCAACCAGACGAATGCGTCTTCCCTTTGAAAGGCCATCATACGACTTGCTGGTTTCGCCCCCCCAGATCAGGAACACCCGGTTCCCGGCGTTCGTGAACCCGCTTTTCATCGTCGTGCCCAGCCCTTCGCCGAAAGCCAGCAGCAGGACAACGGCAATGGTGCCCCACGTGATGGCGAAGATGGTAAGGAAAGCGCGGGTCTTCTGGGTTCTCAGGTCGTTCCAGAACTCCTGAAGCAGGATCTTCCACATGGCGGTCAGGGAAAAGGATGGGCAGGAGGGAGGGTCTGCATCGTCAGGAACGCAAACACTCTATCGGGTCGAGGTTGGCGGCGCGGCGAGCCGGAAAGAATCCGGAAAACACAGCAATGACGGTAAGCATGACCACCGTGGTCAGGGCAACGACAGGAGATATTTCAGGGACCCCGACAAACTCCTCAAACGGAAGCAGGGCGAGCAGCTTTACCAGCCCTACCGAAATGGCAAAGCCGAGGCCCGCCCCGATGCCGACGATCATAAACGTCTCCAGGAAAAACTGCCGGAGGATGTCCCGTTTGTGCGCGCCGACGGAACGCTTTATGCCGATCTCGCGCGTGCGCTCGCGCACCACCACGTACATGATGTTGGCAACGCCGATCCCGCCCACGGTCAGCGTGAAGCTGCCGATGATGCCCATGAAGACGTTGAAGCCGATGAAGAAATACTTCAGAAACTTGTCGGCCTGGTTCGTATCCCAGATGCCGAGCGCATCCTCATCCGCCGGGTCGAAGTGATAGCGTCGTCCCATCAGCCCGTAAACCTGCGTCTTGACGGCGTCGCTCAGATCCGGGTCGGACGGCTTGTAGACGATATTGCTCAGGTACTTGTCGCCAAAAAGCGCGCGGTGGGTGCTGGCCGGGATAAAGATGCGATCCGAATCGCGCGAGTTGTAGGAGGAGTTCTGGGTTTTGGCCTGCATCACCCCGATCACGGTGAACAGCGTCTGGCCGAGAAAGAACTGCTTGCCGACGGCCTCTTCGCCGCCAAAGAGCAGGTTCTTGATCTCGTTGCCAAGCACGGCCACCCGGCGCCGCTGCTTCAGGTCGAGGACGTTGACGAACCGCCCGCCCGGTTCCGGGATGATGTTGCGCATATCCCCGTAAACCGGGTAAACGCCGGTGATGGCGGGGCTGGTGATGGCCTTGCCGCGCCGCATCGGGGTGCCCCGGTTGACATATTCGGGACTGATCTGCGCAATGTCGCGGATCTCCCGGTCCATGATTTCTACATCGGCTTCGCGGAGCGGAATACGGCGTCCGTCCGGGAAACCCTGGAACGGCCTGGTGGTGCGGCCTCCGAACATCACCACGATGCCGTCGCCCATGCCGTGCATATTCTTCTTGTTCTGCCGTTCGAGGCCCACACCGAAGGCAAGCAGCACGATCACGGCCACCGTGCCCCACGTGATGCCGATGATCGTCAGGGCGGTGCGCAGGCGCTGGGTCCGCAGGTCCTGGAGGAACTGTTCGAGCGTGGCGAATAGCCGCATGGCTGAGGCCGGCTTGGCGGTTTGTTGAAAGTATATCCGCTGTCAAAAACTACTGGATCTCCTTCGGCGGCTTCTCCTTGACTTTTGCGCCCTCCTCCAGCCCCGAAACGACCTCGATATTGATGGCGTCGCTCAGGCCGGTCTGAATGATGCGCTCTTCGGAAGAATTGTCGGCCAGCAGGATGTTCACCTTTGCCGTGTCGCCTGCGAACTCGATGACGCGCTCCGGGATGAGAAGCACCTGATCCCGCTTTTCAATGATGATCTCGGCGTTGGCCGAATAGCCGGCCCGGAGTGTGGCCGGGTAGGGTTCCTCTTCGGGATGTTTCAGATCCCGCTGCACGGCTTTCGTGATCTCGATTTCGACCGGAAAGACCGTCGAGTTTTCTTCCTTTTTGGCCTTCAGCCAGATCTGGGAAAGAGCGCCTGCAACTTCGGCATTCGCAAGGGCGCCTACCTTGATGTCTACGGGCATCCCTTCCTGAAGCCGGCCCACGTCGATCTCGTCTACGGTGCCGCGAAAGATCAGGTCCTCCATGTTTGCCATCGTCATCAGCACCGTGCCTTCCTGGTAGGAAGTAAGGGGGACGACCGGGTCGCCGATTTCGACCATTTTGTCCAGAATGAAGCCGCTCACGGGAGAGCGCACCACGGTTTCATAGTCGCCCTTGCTGGTGGTGACCTTGCCTTCCTTCAACAGCGTGAGGGCTTCACGCGCCATCTGCACCTGGAGCCGCGCTTCGTCATAGCTCCGCTTGGACCTGTCGAATTCCTGATCCGAGATGAGCTGCTTGTCTTTGAGCTGCTGTTGCCGCTCGAATTCGGACTGCAAATTCTTCAGTTCTATCTCTTTCAGTTCGATCTGGTGTTCGGCGTCTACCAGTTCCTTCGGCGTCGGGTTCGGCTGGATCTCCAGAATGGGCGTGCCGATCTTGACGAAGTCACCTACATCGGCGAACTGGCGTTTCACGACGCCTGAAAACTGTGATTTGACGCTGACCTCGACGCGCGGCTCGATGGTGCCAACGGCCAGCGCCTTGTCCACGATGTCGCCTCTGACGACCTCGACCGAAGGGATCTGCTGGTCATCCTTCTTTCCGTTGGAAGACATGACCATAGCCGTAACAGCGCCTGCAACGACCAGCAAGACAACAACAACGATGGGCGTTCTGAAGCGTTTGAATCCTTTTTTTCGAGTAGCCATGAGGGTTAAGGAGTAGCTTTGTTACTAAACAGCAAAACGACAGGACGGGGATTGAGAAAACCTGATACCATATCTACGGATGAGCTTTGGAAGATGTTACAGATGAGTTGCCGGAATTGATGTTTCAGCGATTGCCCGGCTTTTGGGAGGGCGACATTTTTTATGATGATCCAACCTATCTTCCGGCGGACCAATCACCATTTTTTGCAGGAGGGCAACCGTTATGCAATACCGTCGCTTTGGGAAAACCGGTTGGCAGGTCAGCGAGGTGGGATACGGGATGTGGGGCATGGCCGGGTGGACCGGCTCGGAAGATGAGCAGTCTCTTGAGTCGTTGGAACGATCCGTTGAACTGGGTTGCAATTTCTTCGATACGGCCTGGGCCTATGGCAACGGCCATAGCGAGCAACTGCTGGGGCGGCTCGTGCGGAATCATCCGGACACAAAGCTTTATGTGGCGACGAAGATACCGCCGAAAAACCGGACCTGGCCCAGCCGGCGTTCCTTCTCGCTCGATGATGTATTTCCGCCCGACTATATCGAGGAGTACACACACAGGAGCCTGGAGAACCTGGGGCTGGAAAGCATCGACCTGATGCAGTTTCACGTTTGGGAGGACCACTGGCTGGACGACGACCGGTGGGCCGGCAAGATGGAGACGCTTCGAAGGGAAGGACTTGTCAAGGCCCTGGGCATCAGCATCAACCGGTGGGAGCCGTGGAACGGAGTCCGGACGGTGCGGAGCGGCCTGATCGACGCCGTGCAGGTGATTTATAACATTTTCGATCAGAACCCCGAAGACGAACTTTTTCCGGCCTGCCGCGAGAACGACGTGGCAGTCATCGCGCGTGTGCCGTTTGACGAGGGCACGCTGACCGGGAAGCTGACGAAGGAAACCACCTGGCCCGAAGGCGACTGGCGCAACACCTACTTCGTGAAGGAAAACCTCGATAAAAGCGTAGACCACGCCGATGCGCTGAAACCGCTGGTTCCGGAGGGGATGACGATGGCGGAAATGGCCCTGCGGTTCATTCTCTCGAACCCTGATGTCAGCACGACGATACCGGGAATGCGGAAACAGGGGCACGTGGAGATGAACATCGCTGCAAGCGATGCCGGCCCTCTGGATGATGCATTGCTGGATCGCCTCCGCGAACATCGCTGGGACCGCGAGCCGACCGAATGGTCGCAGTGAAGTTTCACCGCCCCCTGATGACACACAAAAAGCCCCGGCAATGGCAGCCGGGGCTTTCTTCCTGATCGTGCGCTGCTTCACCTATACCCGCTCGAACGGGTACACTTCGTGGAGAAGGTCCTGAAGCTTGGTGCGGCCCCGGTTGATGCGGCTCTTGACAGTGCCCATCGGGAGGCCGGTTATCTCCGCAATTTCCTCGTAGGCCAGTTGCTGCACGTCGCGTAGCACGACGACTTCACGGAACGACGCAGGAATCTGCTTGAGCGCATCCTGGATGTACTGGTCTTGCAACTGGCTTTCGGTATAGCGGTCGGGGAGAAACGTTTCATCAGGCAAAGCCATTTCGTATTCCTCGTTGTCTCGGTTGACGGACTGGATGGAATACATACGCCGTCTTTTCCGCTTGCGGTACTCGGAACGCGCCAGGTTGCCTGCAATCGTGTAGAGCCAGGTCGAGAACTTGGCGATGCGCTGGTATGAATGACGGTTCCGGTAGACCCGGAGAAACGTATCCTGCAAGAGATCCTCGCAGCGTTTGATGTCTCCGAGGAAACCGTATAAGTAATGTGTGAGGCGTTCAGAGTAGCGGTCGACGAGGATGTTAAAGGCTTCGACTGTACCCTGCTGGAATAACTCCATCAGGTCTTCGTCGCCCATCTCATTGAGCACCCGGTAGTTGCTCGGCGCTTCGAAAGGGGTCGGTTGTGTGCTGACTCTGTTTTCTATCACGGTATACCTGTTTATATGGTAAATGCAAATGCTTCTGCTTCCGATACAGCGTCTGCCGCCTGTGTTCGGATGATACAGCTTTTCTTCTATTTGTATGGTTGGGAGTGAGCGGCGTTCCGTAATAATGCTGTATGGTAATTGTGGGCGTGTTGTTACAAGGCGGCTCTGCTGTTTTTCAGGGCCTGGAGGAAGCCTGTCTGGCAAGCCGGGAAGCCGCTTCAGCGGACAACCCCTTGTCCGTCGTTGCGCCTCGCTTCCCTGCCCTGATGGATTATTTTGCGGTTTACTGCGGGTTTTTAGCGGTTTATTGCGGTTTTTCGTGCAGGCGAAACGCCCTTTTTGACTCCGCCAGGGCCGTTTTGCGGTTTTTGCGGCCCAAAACGCACTTTCGCGCCCCACGCCGCTTTATTTCTTCTTTCGCATTGCGATTCCGAATGGTTCTCCTGGTTGATTTCAGCAGCGTCGCGCCGCCTTAAGAGTCTGCCTGTCATAGCATAGATGCCTCACTTCTTTCAGCATGACACGGGGGTGATGGCGGCGGCAGCCTCTCCGGTTTTGTCATTGCAAACCGAAAGTTAACGTTTCGTAAACGGAGGTGAGGCGGGAGAGCGCACCCGACCGACGAAGCGGAGCGCCATGTCCTCAAGCCTTGTGCCTTTGCTCTTTCTGTCATTAGCAGGGAAGGATCTATGTTTTCAGGTTTGCAGGCCTCCGGGCAAGGTGATTTGCTCGGGCGGGACGCTGTTTTGTTGCTCTAGCAGAGCGTTTCTCAGAGAGTTTGTTTTAGCGAGAAAGGTAGTGTATAGCAGGAAGTCACGATAGGTTATTCTGGCAACCTGCCCGATTTGTCGGGGCAGGGGCCCCCGGATGCATACCGATGAGAAGCGCTGCTACAGGACAGGCAGATCCACCGGGGAAGTCCATCGCAAAGGCTGCCAAACGGGCAACAGCGCGTGGTTTCTCACAGAGGTTTAAAGCGCCGATGCTGCCTTCCTTCGGGTAGGTACAGGTGTGGTTGTTTTGCTCAGGAATCGCGCCGGGAAGCGTCTCCTGTGGTCCGTTCGTTCGGCGGGGCGCCGGGAGAGGAAGGTCTTCCGACGAGCTGGAAGCGAACGGGGAGCCGCATCCGAACTCGCACCACTTCACCATTCTGGCGCCCCGGCATGAAATGCGTTGCTCGGAGTGCGCGAACGGCAGCCGAATCACAGAGGGGGTGCAGCCCCTGCATGATTTGGATTTCCGCAGGTCTTCCGTTTGGTTCCACGATAAAATCCAGAACCAATCTGCCTTCAATCCCTGCTCTTGCCGCTGCTTCGGGGTACTCGATGTTAATATAATATGCGGTCAAGCCCCCGACGATTTCCGGCATTTCCTCTGAAAAATCAAGCACAAGCTGCCGGGTTGCCATACGCGCCGGTTCCGCACTATCCTTCGGTTCCACCGGTGTTTCCTCGTCGGAGGATTCCGTACGAGCGCTGAACTCTTCCTCTGCGCCTTGCCGGGAAGGTTCCTCTTTCTGTTCAAAACGTGTAATGGGTGTTTCTGATAAGGGTCGAGCAGTCTTGTCGAGTGTAAGTTGCTCTATGCTTATGAGTTCGTCGGGGGCCAACCTTGAACTGTGCCACCCCACCAGATGAGGCGGCGGGTAGATTGGAAGGCGGGCGATCAGCAAAACAAGGCTCATACTGGCAATCAGAGACAGCATGAACCGCGTTGCATGGGAACCAAGCAACGTAGCACCGTCGTCACTACGACGGTGGTTTCGTTTACGCCCGAAAAGCGCGATCTCTTTGAATCGGCTGGCGGACATGACGTATTGAGAATGAGCCTGTGCGTGTTTCCCTTATAGATACGACAAATATCTGTGGATGTTTGGTTTAACCCTCCTGGCTTCCACAATTATTTTGTCTCATATAGGTTCTCGTTCCGTGAAAAACCACAGTTCATCAGGTTTAGCCGGTAGAACGTATCTTGTCGGGGCCGTACAGGACACAGCCGACTTTCTGTAAGCACAAGATCAACATGTTTAACGCACTTTTTCTCGAAGATACAGGGGGTGTTCCAGAGGCATCGGTTCGCTGGATCAACGCTTCGCAACTTCCAAAGGGAGATGTTCTCGTTTCCGTTCTGTATTCGAGCCTGAATTATAAAGACGGCCTGGCAGTGACCGGAAAAGGTAAGATCATTCGGGGGGCTTATCCTTTTATTCCGGGAATCGACCTTGCAGGGGTGGTGGAGGAATCCGATTCCGCAGCATACAAGTGTGGAGATGTGGTGATAGGGACGGGCTGGGGTCTGGGTGAGCGCCACTGGGGGGGCTATGCTCAGAAACAACGTGTTCGCGCCGAGTGGCTGCTTCCTATGCCTGAAGGCTTATCGCCACTGGAAGCGATGATGTTTGGAACGGCAGGGCTGACTGCCATGCTGGCTTGCATGTCGCTGGAATCGCATGGCATTACGCCTGCACGCGGCGATATCCTCGTTACCGGAGCATCCGGCGGGGTAGGCAGCATCGCTATAGCCATTCTGGCTGCTCTTGGCTATCAGGTTGCGGCATCGACGGGCACACAGAATGCACATGATTGGTTGCGAAGCCTCGGTGCAGCGCATATCATACACAGGAGTGAGCTATCAGAAACAAAGAGTCGTCCGCTGGAATCCGAGCGGTGGGCAGGTGCTGTAGATGCTGTCGGAGGAAGCACGCTTGCGTCTATTTTAAGTTCATTGTGCAGACATGGCTGTGTAGCTGTGTGCGGTAATGCAGGAGGGCACGAACTGCAAACAACCGTCTTCCCCTTTATTTTGCGAGGCGTCAGTATGATCGGGATAGACTCAAATACGTGTCCGGTTCCGCTGCGGCGAGAGGCTTGGAGCCGCCTCGGGCGGATCACGCCCCATGATGTTCTTCAAGAGCGTCTGGAAGTGATCTCTCTGAAGCAGGTGCAGGAGATGAGCCGGAAAATCGTCTCAGGGGACATACAAGGCCGAATTGTTGTAGACGTAAATGCATAGTCGCCGGTGAGCCAGGAAGCAGGCGCCAGAGCTTTTGCCTGGACGAGGCGCAATAGATAGATGGATTGCCAGTATTCTTATGACCCTATCTTTGTGGCAGCATAAGGCTCGGGAAGCTCCTGTAAAGTGTGACGTAGCCGTAGTGGGGGGAGGAATCATTGGATGTGCGACAGCGTTCTGGCTCAGCCGTATTCGACCTTCTCTTCAGCTTTCGCTCCTTGAAGCAGCGCAACTGGCAGGAGGCGCAAGCGGGCGAAATGCCGGGTTCTTGCTACAGGGTTCCGCCCGGGATTACCTCTCCGATGTATCAGCGCTGGGAACGGAGCGAACCCGCAGATTGTGGCAATTTGCAAGAGAGAGCCGGGATCTTCTGGTTACTGCTTCTAAGGGCCATGCTTTCGATCTAGAAACCAACGGCAGCCTTACGGTTGCCGGTACGAAGGAAGAAGATGACCGGCTGAAGGCTTCGGTGACCCGGATGCGGACGGATGGGGCGCTGGTAGCCTATACACCTCCTGCCGAGGCCAACCGCAGGCTCGGGAGCGAACACTTTTTCGGAGGTCTGTACTTGCCTTCGGGCGCTGCCGTGAACCCGGTCAAACTTGTTCGTTACCTTGCCTCTGAAAGTGGGGCGCAGATCCTGGAAGGACACCGGGTATTGCGCCTGGAGGGGGAGCCTGGAAATATCCTGATCGAGACGCCGGCAAGAAGCGTGCTGGCGAAAACTGTGATTCTGGCGCTTAATGCTTATCTCCCGAAGCTGTATCCTGTGCTGAGTCGCTTCGTGCATCCAATTCGCGCACAGATGCTTGCCACGGAGCCTTTGTTGCCCCGATGGTTGCATATGCCTGTTTATACGCACGGTGGGTATTACTACGTTCGTCAGACGGCAGACGGCGTGGTGATGGCAGGGGGGGCAAGGCATCTGCACACCCGTGATGAAGTGGGATATGCCGACGAAACAACTACTGCCTTGCAACGTGATCTGGAAGACTATCTTCACCATCACTTCCCGCAAACCCGTCCACTCCGGATTCAACATCGTTGGAGTGGGGTAATGGGCTTCTCTCCCGATCATGCGCCGGTGATAGGCAGTGTACCTGATTTTCCCGGCAGCTACTGGGTTGCCGGATTCACAGGACACGGGATGGGGTATGGTTTTCGGATGGGCCGGTTAATGGCTGAACTGGCATCCGGAGCCGTTTTTCCTGACGGATATGATCTTTTTTCCGAAGATCGCTTTGCAAGCGAAAAAAAGAAAGGAATTCTGGCGAATCTGGAATGAACGTCGTTGCTGGTGGGTGAAGTGTGTAGCCTGTGTGACCTGACTGCTTGTTTCTGCGGCCATTAGACAGGAGCGTTCGTGTTGCGGACTTTGTTTGGCTCTGCGCAGCTTTTTTTCCTGCCTTACGTAAAGGCTGGTCAGGACCGAAGGCAAAGCTCCTTCACCATGTTCATCTAAAAAACAGCAAGGCCATGTTTCGAAAAGCCATTTTTTCTTTTTTGATCGTTTCCGGCGCAGCGCTGGGTCTGGTCAGATCCTCCGACGCGCAGGTGCGGCCACAGGGAACGCTCGATTTTATCCTCGGTATTCCGCAAGGCGAGTTCAGCGAGTATGTCGACAACGTCGGGTTCGGGGTAAATGCCTTCGGCGGAATTGGAATCGGACGCTCGCCAATCGTCATCGGCGCGGAAGCAGGATTCCTCGTCTATGGATATGAAAACCGCAACGAGCCGTTCAGTTCGACCATCCCTGATGTGACGGTTCGTGTGCAGACGAGCAACAACATTTTCCTGGGTCATTTTTTGCTTCGCTTGCAGCCGCAGGTTGGAAGGGTGCAGCCGTATCTGGACGGGTTGTTCGGATTCAAGTACCTCTTTACTCAGACCTCTATCGAAAACGAGCGCGGGGGCGAGTCGATAGCGGCTTCTACAAACTTCGATGATTTTGCCCTGAGTTACGGCGCCGGGGGCGGACTCAAGATTCAACTCTATGATGGTCCGATAGGAAAAGAACAGAAATGGGCCAGGATGTCGATGAATCTGGGCATCCGGTACCTGTTTGGAGGGGAAGCTGAGTATTTGCAGAAGGGATCGATCCGCCGGGCGAACGGCGATGTTACGTACGATGTAGACCGCTCGCAGACGGACCTGCTCATGCCGCAGCTCGGCATAACTGTGCAACTATAGGGTTCAACTACTTTTCCTCCAAGTAGTGAAGGCAACAGCCACTTCGCGCTGGTCTTGTTCACGAAGAAGCCGGTGGCGGTATGCGATTTCGCCATGCTCTCCGGTTTTCTGAGCCTGACCGATCACAGTAGCCCCCATGTTCGTCTCCGATCGGAAATGGATCTCGATGTGTGAAAGGAGGTGGTTGTCGAGGATGCTCTGAGGAATCGTTTCGACAGCCCACTCTACGTAACGTACGTTGTTAACGTGATTGTTCAGGTCCAGGTCGCTGTAGCGCACCCGAAAGCGCTGCTCGATCTGGACCTGTTCAAGCAAAGGCAGCTTCGGGAAGGAGTCATCCACTGCTCTTTCGAGATGTGGCGTCCGAA
>CBDUBU010000085.1:0-14244 GCA_965365465.1 uncultured Rhodothermaceae bacterium | reverse complement strand
GGGGCCTGTGCGCCTGGCTGCGCCTGTCCTGCCGGAGGCGGAACCGCCGGCGTTTGCTGTTCCGACTGGCCTTGCCGGGCGCGTTGCTGAATGACGCTTTCTTCCGTCGCGGTATCGGCAATCGTGAAGTTGGTCAGAATGCACAGGACGATAAAGAGGGAAGCAAGCATCCAGGTTGCTTTCTCCAGAATGTCAGGCGCCTGGCGTGCGCCAAGAATCTGCGTGGTGGCGCCGCCTGCGGCGATGCCTGCAAGTCCGCCTCCTTTCCCGCTCTGGACAAGAACGAGCAGGGTCAAAAAGACTGCCAGGATTGCGATTAAAACGACAAGAAAGGTGTACATAGAGACTCTATTTCCGGTGTCGGGCTATTTGGGCGCAAACACACAATTTAAAGATACCCCGGCTGGAATACAAATCTCAGGAGGCAGGGATGTTATCCTTGACGCTTTCTTCTTGCCGTTCGAGATACGACCGGGCCAGCAACAAGGCCGTAATCGTCTTCATGTCGAGGATGTCGCCGCGCAACGCCATAGCAACCGCTTCGTCAAAAGGCATGGTTGCCACTTCGAGGTGTTCATCGTGGTCGGGGGCGTGAACGCCGGTTTTTATGCCTTGCGCCAGGTAGAAGTGAATAACTTCATTGCTGTAGCCCACACAGGGAAAGAAGGAACCGAGGTGCGTGAAATAGCTGGCTTTCCATCCGGTTTCTTCCTCCAACTCTCGCGCCGCCACATCGACGGGGCTTTCTCCTGCTGCGTCCAACTTACCGGCAGGGACTTCGAGGAAGGCGCGCCGGGAGGCATAGCGGTATTGCCGCACCAGCACCGTTGAACCGTCTTCAAACACCGGAACTACCGCCGAAGCGCCGGCATGGTCGATCCACTCGCGCACGGCCTCCGACCCGTCCGGCAACCGCACGTCGTCGCTGAAAACCTTCAGCAATTTCCCGTCTACCAGTTGCGTAGAGCGGATGGTTTTTTCTGTCAGTTTATCCATAGGATGTGGTTGCAGTTTTCCGGTGGTTCGGGGTTGTATAGAAAGGCGCCGGTCAAGATACGGCGGCGCGTGCAAGCATGATGCCTGCGGCTGCCGTGAGCGCTGCGGTTTCTCCCCGCGGCCTTCTGGACCCCAACGAGACGACCACCGCGCCTGCCGCTTCGGCGGTTTCGGCCTCGTCTTCTGTGAAGCCGCCTTCCGGCCCTATCAAGGCTGCTGCCGGCCTGTTCGGGTTGTGCGCGTTCAAGACGCGAAGCAGCGTTTGATCCGTTTCAGCTTTTTCGTGACAGAAAAGCCTCAGGCTTCCATTGCAGTCTGCCAGGGCCTGCGATAGCGGCTGCGGGTCGGCGAGGCGCGTGATTCGGCTCCGCCCGCTCTGTTTCATCGCCGCGACGAGGATGTTCTGCGCTCTGTTCAACTTGAGGTGCGCTTTCTCGGTTCGAGCGGTCAGCAGCGGAATAACCTCGGTGACGCCCAGTTCCACAGCCTTTTCAAGGAATACCTCGAAACGGTTCTGGTTTTTCAACAGGGCCATCCCGATGGTCAGCGGGTAAGGAGGCTCCCCAACGTTCCGCTGCGTTTCGAGTATGGTCCCCGCCGCGTGTTTTTTGTCCACTAGTTCGAGTCGCACGCGATGCAATGCACCTTCGCCGTCCACCACGGTGATCGTGTCTTTCGCCTGTTTGCGCAGCACACGCACGGCATGGTACGCCTCGTCTTCCGGCAGCTCCAGCCAGTTTCCCCGAACGTGCGAGGGGGGCGCATAAAAGTTGGTGGTAACGTCCTTTATGTCCATCATTTCAGATTACAGGCCAAAGGAAAGGCCGACATGGACGCGCCCGCTGGTAGGGCCTGCCTCCGGGCTGACGGCGTAGCTTGCATTGATAAGGCCGAGGTTCGTGCTGAACTGGATGCCGAAGCCGTAGCCCGGATAAAAGCGGCGGCTCCCGTCCTGCGCCGCCATGTCCGGAATCGTCGGGGTTTCGACATAGCCCACATCCAGAAACAGGAAAGCATACGAACTCCTGTCGATCTGGTAGCGGTATTCGGCCAGCGACCGCGCAACGAGGCGTCCGAGAAAGCGTTCCTCGTCATAGCCGCGCAGCGAAGTCGCGCCGCCGAAGCGGAAAAGGTCGCTTTCGTCATACTCGTTGCTGGAAAGCGCTGCAACGTCGCCCCCCACGACAAAGACCTGACGCGAAAAGGTTGGAAGGTAAAGGCGTCCCCGCGCCTGGAGGCGTTCCTGCCGGAGCGCCGTGCGTTCGGAAACCGTATCGCGTTCGGCAGGAAAAACGCGGTTCCATTGCCGTTCTTTTCGTCCACGCTCAAAATTGGTTTCAAGAGAAAATCCTCGTCGGGGGTTCAGGATTCGGTCCACGCGCTGGTAACGCACCCCCAGTCCGGCGAAAGAGGCATCCGCCCGTGGAATGCGCTGCACCAGAGCGCCCGGCGGAATCCTGGCGCCTGCCTGTCCGGGGCGCGTCGTCTCCTGCGTTACACTGGCAAACACCTGCAACCCCCCGAAGAAGCGATACCCGGCCTCCAGCGCATAACGCTGTTTTCCGTAGGTCGAATCCTGTTGCAGTCCGTGAAAGCTGCCCTCGATGCCTACCGGCAAGCCGAAGAGATAGGGGTCGGAGGCCCGCGCGTCCAGCGTGCTGATCTGACCGGGCAGGCGATTCAGCTTCAACGAGGCAACCCTGCCGCTCCCAAACAGGTTACGCAGGACGAGATGCCCGCTCCCGATGAGCTTGCCCTGCTCGCCCTGCGCCGTGGCAGGCAGGTATCCGAGCGCGAGGTCGAATACGCCGGGCGGCTCCTCTTCTACGGTGAGGCGGAGCACCGCGCCGCTATCGGCGTCAATCAGGAGTTCGGGAGGCTGCACCTCCTTGAAAACGCCCGACTCCAGCAGCAAACGCTGTATCTCCTCCGGATTATAGCGGGTAAGCGTCCTGCCGGGCGTGAGTTCAGCAATCCTGCCCACGTAGGCAGGTTTTGAGCGAACGGCGCCGGCAAGTTCGATCCGCTTCAGCCGCAACGTGTTTCCGGGGTCCACCCTGATAGCCACGTTCAGACGAGGCGGGTCGCCGGACATGAAGGTAATGCTCTCGATGCGTACCTGCGCCAGCGGATAGCCTGCCTCTTCGTACTGCGTGACCAGCGCCTCCAGATCGGCTTCGAGGCGGAGGGGATCGAGGATCTGTCCCTCACGGGTTTGCATCCGGCTGAGAAAAGATGCCGCATCCAGGGTTGTATCGCCCCTGAGTGTAAGCTTTCCAATCCGCACCTGCGGCCCCTGCGTGACGTAGAGCGTAACGGCCTGCGAGATCCCGGCGCTGTCGATCCGGACGGAGTCCACCTGCGCGAGGTAATGCCCTGCCGTTTTGAGTTCGGCAAGCGCCTGCTGAACGGCTGTTTCCAGACTGTCCACAGGAAGCCGGAAATCGAGCGGCTCTGGCTTCCGGGTTTCATCGAGCACGAGGCGCCATTCGGGAGCGGAAAGGGAATCTGCGGGCGTGACTGTTTGCGCCTGCAACGGGCAGGAAACCGCGAGAAAACAATACAGCAGGAAGCGGCGCCGAGGCGGCGCAAGAGTCGCCTTTTGCAGCAAACGGGAAGAAGGTGAAAGACGTGAGCGCAGCAAGCCTTTCCGGTGTAACCTGAAGGATAGATGGCAACAACCACTTTTATCGCAGGGAGAAAACGTTTGTCTATCAGGCGCGTTCCATGCACCTTCTGCACCCTCCTTTCCCGGGATTCCGCTTGTCCGACGCAACCCGATACCAGATAGCCGAAGCGCATCGGAGCGCGTTCGAGGCGCTGTCGAGGCAGTGGTTCAACGCAGCCTCTCGTGAGATGCCCTGGCGTGATTCAAAAGATCCCTACAGAATATGGGTCTCGGAGATCATGCTTCAGCAGACCCGCGTGGATCAGGCCCGGCCTTATTTCGAGCGGTTCATGCAAGCCTTCCCGACCGTTCAGGCGCTCGCGGATGCGCCGCTGGACGACGTGCTGAAAGCATGGGAAGGACTTGGCTACTACTCACGCGCCCGCAATCTGCACCGCGCTGCAAGGGTGGTGGTCGATGACTTTGGCGGCAGCATTCCCGACAGCTACGAGCAAATCCGCACGCTTCCGGGGGTAGGGCCTTACACGGCGGCAGCCGTCCTTTCCATCGCGTTTGACAAGCCTTACGCGGTGCTGGACGGGAACGTTGCCCGCGTGCTGGCCCGCGTGTTTGCCATCCGGGAAGACATCAAGAGCACGCCGGTGCGCAAGCTGCTTCAGAACCTTGCGGACGAACTTCTCGATGCGCAGGCTCCGGGGAGGTTCAACGAGGCCATCATGGATCTTGGGGCAACGGTCTGCACACCGGCGGCGCCCCAATGTTTCCGGTGCCCGCTCCGCCCGGCGTGCGGCGCCTTTTTGCAGGGCAATCCCGATGCCTATCCGGTGTCTGCAAAAAAGCCTCCTGTGCCCCATTATGACGTTGCCGTGGGGATCGTGCGCAACAGGCAAGGCGAGATATTGATCCAGAAGCGCCCGGAGGAAGGGCTGCTGGGGGGGCTGTGGGAGTTCCCTGGCGGCAAGCGGGAAGAGGGCGAGTCCATCGAGGAGGCGTGCCGCCGCGAGTTGCAGGAAGAACTGGGCATTGAAGTGGAGATATCAGATCTGTTCCACAAGCTGTCTCATGCGTACACCCATTTTCGAATCACCCTTTATGCTTTCCGGTGCAGCATTTGCGCGGGCGTTCCCGACTCGGCGCAGGGCTTATCCCTCCGGTGGGTATCGCTGAAGGGGCTGGAGGCGTATGCGTTTCCGAGGGCCAACCGCCGCCTGGTGGAGCGCCTGGTGGACATGGAGAAGAACCCTTCGCTCTTTGACGGGTAAGCTTCTTCGGTCCTGTATTTGCTCTGTCTGTACTGTATTTTCCCGTGCCGTATAAGACACCGAAAAACAATATGTTGCGTCGTCTGCTGTTTCTGATGGTGTGCAGTCTGTCCTTTATGCTGCACACGCCTGAAACGGCGCTTGCCCAGCGTCAGAAACCTCGCGTCGAGATAGGCCGCGATCAGGCGCGGGCCGTTCAGGATACGCTGCGGAGCGTAGACAGGGAGCGCCGGGAGCGGGCGTTGCAATGGGCAGCCGAGCGGAACCTTCCGCTGCGGGTGCGCCAGAGCGACGGTCGCACAATCGAGCTGGTGGATGTCGCCGGAAACAGACCGGTGTACCGCACTTCGCTGAACCAGTTCGCGGCGGGCGTAACCGGCACGGTCTACCTCCGGGCGGGCCAGCGCCTCGGCCTGAATCTGACAGGCAAAGACATGCTGATCGGCCTCTGGGATGCCGGGCGTCCGCTCGCAGATCACCAGGAATTCAACGGGCGCATCGAGGCCAAAGACGGCGCAAAGGTAGACAATCATGCCACCCACGTAGCGGGCACCCTCATGGCGAAGGGCGTGCGCCCGGAAGCGCAGGGAATGGCCTATGAGGCGCGTATCGCTGCCTATGACTGGAACGGCGATGCGAGCGAGATGAGCGCGGAAGCCGAGAAGGGAATGCTCGTCTCAAACCATTCCTACGGCTCCATCGCCGGCTGGTATTACGGAAATGTGGAGGAGACAGGAGATCAGTGGTACTGGTTCGGAGATCCAAACGTGAGCGCTGACGAGGATTACATTTTCGGCACGTACGAAGTCGATGCAGCGCAGTTCGACCGGGCTGTTGCGCTGAACCCCTACTATCTCCCTGTGGTCGCCGCCGGAAACGACCGCGTCGATTCCGGGCCGGCGAGCGGTTTCTACCGCGCCCTTGATGCAAAGGGCGACTGGCGTTCCGTGAGTGTTTCGGGCCGGATGGTCAATCGTGACGGCGGCGAGGGCGGGTATGATACCATCGCCGGGGCCGGGGTCGCCAAGAACGTGCTCACGATCGGCTCTATCAGCGTGGATGAGAGCCGGAAGGCGCATCTGAGCGTGTTTTCGAGCTTCGGCCCGACAGATGACGGCCGCATCAAACCTGATCTCGTGGGCTATGGCGAGCGGGTTTTTTCCAGCGTTTCCGATGGCCCCAACAAGTACGGGTACTCCACCGGCACCTCGATGGCAACCCCGAACATAACCGGCTCGTTGCTGCTGCTCCAGCAGCATTACCACAACCTGACGGGCAATTATATGCGCGCCGCCACGCTGAAAGGACTCGTCATCCATACGGCGACGGATGTGGGCAATCCCGGCCCGGATTACCAGTCCGGATGGGGCCTGCTCAATGCGGAGGCCGCCGCCATTCAGATTGGAGAATCGCTCGTGATGCCGCTGGCTGCTACGGAAGAGGTGATCGAGACAGGCGATACCCGGTCCTGGAACGTGCGGGTAGAAGAGGCCGGGCCGCTGCGCATTACCCTTTCTTGGACGGATAGGGCCAGCACGCGGCTGGTTCCTGCGCTGAACAACCCGGAGCCGCACCTCAGGAACGACCTGGACGTGCGCGTCATCAGCGAAAGCACGGGCGAGGTATTTTTGCCTTATCACCTCGACCCCCGTAACCCGGATAGGTGGGCGGCATCAGGAGACAACACGGTAGATCCGGTCGAACAGGTCTACTTGCCACGCGCCGAGGTTGGCGCTTACACCGTGGTCGTTTCCTCCAAGCGTCCGCTGTATTCAGGGGCGGCGCAGCCGTTCAGCATCTTCGTGAGCGGCGCCACAGACGCGCTTCGAACCGTAGCGGTGGCCGGTACGGATGCGGAAACCACGGTCGATCAGGTCTCGCTGCACTGGGAAACCGTATTCGAGCGCAGCCAGGGCATCTTTCGCATCGAGCGCTCCGAGATCACCTATGACGCGCGTAACAACAAGCAAATCGGTCCTGCTGTGGTTGTGGGAACGGTCGAGACGAGGGGATCGGCAGGCGAGGCGCAGGACTATGCGTTCAAGGATACAGGCATGATTTCCGGGCGTTACCTCTATCAGATCATTTACCAGACGCAGGGGGCCGAATACGTCGTTTCCGAGATCGAAGTCAACCTGCCTCCCCCGGAGCAACTTGCTGTGATTTCCAGCTATCCGAATCCGTTTGCGGAGCGGACCACCGTGGTGCTGGACTTGCCCGAAAAAGCGCCCGTCACTGCCGAGGTCTTCGATGTGCTGGGCAGGAGCGTGGCTTTTCTGATTGACGAAGAACTGCCGGCAGGAAGGCACGAACTAGCAGTGGATGGATCGCAATGGTCTCCCGGCGTCTATTTCGTGCGGGTATCTACGTCCAGGCGCAGCCTGTCCCATCGTATGGTGGTGGTGCGCTGACCATTCTGTTGTTTAGCGGCCTGCCCGCAGATATATTGCCGTAGGGCTGGATGGGCCAGACCTGTCAGGCTGTTTTTTTGTAAACGACCCCGGCTGCGAGCATGGATAGCGAAACCATCATTACGATACTCCTGGTGCTGCTGTACCTGGCGTTTCAGTTTGTAGGCAGAAAGAAGCGTCCGGCGCCGCCGCGACAGGAGGCTCCGCCGATCCCTTCTGGGCATCCCGCCGGTCAGCCGCAGGGAAGCACGGATCTGGAGGAAGCGCTGCGGCAGATACGCGAAGCGCTCGGCGGGGGCGCGGAGGCGTCCGCTCCGAAACCTGAACCTGCCCCTGTCCAGACCAGGCTGCCGCTGCCTCCGGCGACGCCGCCGGTTTCACGGCTGCCGGAGCGCCGTTCCGGAAAAGAAAAGCAGCCGGAGCCTTTCCTGAGCGCCGAAGACCGTTTCGAGTCGCGTGCGCCCTCTCAGGAGTTTCGCAGCCCCCTAGTTGCCAGAGAACCCAGAATAGGGGAATCCCGGTTGCAGGCAGTCGTAAAAAAGGCGCCAGGCCCGGCTGAGGGTGGAATACCTCTTGTCATGAAGGTTGAAGCGCTGGAAAAAGAAACGCTGATCCCCAACCTGAAAGACCGGAAAGTCCTGCGGGAGGCTTTCATAACCACCGAAATATTAGGTCCCCCCGTAAGCGAGCGTTACCGGGAAGGGTAGGGCGCTACATCAGGTCCGACGTGGTCTCCGGCTCCCGGCCTCCCTTCTTGAACACAGCGGCCCCGATCGCGCCGCCAACTGCGCCGAAGATGGAGTTGATTACAATCCCTATGAAGAAGCCGATCATCTTGAACATCCCGGAAGAGGAAGATTCCTGCATTTCGCGCATTGCTTCGAGTTGTTCCTCCGAGTAAAAGCGCTCAAAGAAAGACTGCTGCAACTCTTCCAGGCCCCCGACTCCTATCGTGGAGAGGAGGTAGTTGAGCGCAAACGCAATGACGGCGCCGATCACGCCGGCCAGTGCGCCCATAACCGCCCCCTGCCCCGTAGAGATCGTAAGGGCGTTCTCGTTCGTGTAATGCCAGATGCCCACCATCGCGCCGATAATGACGCCCGCGCAGCAGGCAAGATTGATGAGTCCGAGATATGAGGTGCCGAGCAGCCCGATGACAAGGGCGCCCAGGAAAATAGATTGTGTTTTAGCAGGCATAGAATCTGTTTGCACGGGTCTGAGGATGAGCGGATAGCGAAAACGCGCAGGCACAGATAACGCTAGTGGGAAGATAGAAATGCCTTCTATAAATGGAAAGGACTAACGCGCAAGCGGGGCTGGATAAAACCCGGCTATGACGGAACCTGCTCGTCTGTTGTGATGTGTTCTCTGGCCTGCGCGTTTTCGGCGAGGGCTATCGTCAGAAAGCAGCCGGCAGCCAGGCCAAAGACGGCTCCGGTCAGGAAGCGTGTCAGGGGAGCGCTGTGCCACAGGTCCAGCGCTCCTGCCAGCCAGTCGATGCCGGGCGGCAAGAGAGAGGCAAGCAACACGAAGCGCCGCATGGCTACAGGGAGGCTGAAACAGCGGCGCAATGCCGGCGCCGCCAGCACGGCAAGGGGCATCGCCGCGTATATACCGTAACACCGGTGGCAGGCGGCGAGCGCAATGCCGTGGATGTGAAAGGAGCGATCCGGCAACTGGTGGCAGACGCCGGAAAAGGCCGTCATAAGAACAGATCTGGCCTCTGCGCCGACAAAGGGTGGGAGGGAAGCGAGCAGGAGCACAGCCGCCGCCGCCGCAAGCACAATGGCCCAGGCCCGCCTGAACGAGGCCGGACTGCCTGGCCGGTTTTCTATGGCGCCTCGCTCACGCAATCTCCTTACTGGTTCCATGCCCCTTTTTTGAACCCTGCTAACTTTGCAACGCGGTTATTTCGGATTCGTTCGGGAGGGCGCTATGGGTCATCCTGTTTTCCGCTCGACTACGGACTTCACGCAAAGATAACCGGACGGCGAAAATCAGGTTTTTTGTCTTCTGAAAGCAGGATGGACGCCGGGCCGCGCCAAAAATATGCAAAATGCATCTTGACGCGGAACACGTTTCTGATGTAGATTGTTGGACGATTAGCACTCATCGTACGAGAGTGCTAACAGAGCATGGCATTCACAGTTAAACGTAATACATCAAGACAGGAGGAAAAACAAACATGGCAAGCATCAAACCGCTCAGCGACCGCGTGGTTGTGAAGCCGGAAGCTGCAGAAGAAAGAACAGCCGGCGGCCTTTACGTACCTGACACCGCAAAGGAGAAGCCGCAGCGCGGCACCGTGATTTCCGTCGGCCCCGGCCGCGTAGAGAACGGCGCCAAGATCGACATGAGCGTTCAGGAGGGCGATACCGTACTCTACGGGAAGTATTCCGGTACGGAAATCTCGCTCAACGGAGAGGACTACCTCATCATGCGTGAAGCCGACATCCTCGGCGTGCTGAACGAGAAATAAGACTTCCAGTTTCAGCAGGGGCAGGTTCGCGTAGGTACGGATCCATTCCTGCCGGGATCATACTTTTGTAATATCAAATCAGAATACACCCATGTCAAAACAGATTATTTTTGATACCGATGCCCGCGCCTCGTTGAAGCGCGGCGTCGATACGCTTGCAAACGCTGTCAAGGTTACGCTCGGCCCGAAAGGTCGCAACGTGATCATCGAGAAGAAGTTCGGCGCTCCGACCATCACCAAGGACGGTGTCACGGTTGCCAAAGAGATCGAACTCGAAGACAAGCTGGAGAACGTGGGGGCGCAGCTCGTGAAGGAAGTGGCTTCCAAGACGAGCGACGTAGCCGGCGACGGCACGACGACCGCCACGGTGCTGGCCCAGTCGATCATCACCTCCGGCATGAAGAACGTGACGGCAGGCGCCAACCCAATGGACCTCAAGCGCGGCATCGACCGCGCGGTGGAAGCCGTCGTGCAGAACCTGCGCGAGCAGAGCCGTGAGATCCAGAACAAGAGCGAAATCGCCCAGGTTGCCTCGATCTCGGCCAACAGCGACACGACGATCGGCAACCTGATCGCCGATGCGTTCGACAAGGTAGGCAAGGACGGCGTCATCACGGTCGAGGAGGCCAAAGGCACCGAGACGACGCTGGACGTGGTAGAGGGTATGCAGTTTGATCGCGGCTACCTCTCCCCGTACTTCGTGACCAACCCGGAGAACATGGAGACGGTTCTGGAAGATGCTTTCATCCTGATCCATGACAAGAAGGTCAGCACGATGAAGGACATTCTCCCGATCCTGGAGAAAGTAGCGCAGATGGGCGCTCCGCTGCTCATCGTGGCGGAAGACGTGGAAGGCGAAGCCCTTGCGACACTGGTTGTCAACAAGCTGCGCGGCACGCTCAAGGTTGCTGCCGTGAAGGCTCCCGGCTTCGGCGACCGCCGTAAGGCCATGCTCGAAGACATCGCGATCCTCACCGGCGGCACGGTCATCAGCGAGGAGAAAGGCTACCGCCTCGAGAACGCGACCATCAACTACCTGGGCCGCGCCAAGCGCATCGTCATCAACAAGGACACGACGACCGTTGTGGACGGCGCGGGCGAGTCCGACCAGATCAAGGCCCGCGTGGGTCAGATCCGCCAGCAGATCGAGGTGACGACGAGCGACTACGACCGCGAGAAGCTCCAGGAACGCCTGGCGAAGCTGTCGGGTGGCGTCGCGGTGCTGAAGATCGGCGCCTCGACCGAGCCGGAGATGAAAGAGAAGAAGGCGCGCGTCGAGGATGCGCTCCACGCGACCCGCGCGGCTGTCGAGGAAGGCATCGTGCCGGGCGGCGGCGTCGCCTACATCCGCGCCGTCGAAGCGCTCGAAGACCTGGAGGTGGAGAACGCAGATCAGAAGATCGGCGTGCAGATCATCCGCCGCGCGCTCGAAGAGCCGCTTCGCCAGATCTCTGCCAACGCGGGCCAGGAAGGCTCGATCGTGGTGCAGCGCGTCCGCGAGGGCAAGGAGGACTTCGGGTTCAACGCCCAGAGCGAGGAGTACGGCAACCTGCTGGAGCAGGGCGTGATCGATCCCACGAAGGTGACCCGCACCGCGCTGGAGAACGCAGCGTCCGTATCCAGCCTCGTGCTCACGACGGAGGCCATCGTGGCCGACAAGCCGGAGAAGGAGCAGCCTGCTCCGATGATGCCCCCCGGAGGCGGCGGCATGGACTTCTAAACCCCGGCTATCGGGTAAGATGACAGGGTAATGAAAAGCGGGGCTGCCGGGATGGCAGTCCCGCTTTTTCATTCTGCTTCGGCATCGGGAAAGGCGGCATCCTTATCCGAACAGCAAACGGATCACATAAACAGCCGCCAGCATGGCCGTCGCGTCGGCGATGAGGCCGGCAGGGACGGCATGGCGCGTTTTCTTGATGTTCACGGCTCCGAAGTAGACGGCGATGACATAAAAAGTCGTTTCCGTCGAGCCGAACATGGTGGCCGCCATTTTGACGAAAATCGAGTCCTCGCCGAAACGGTTGATCAGATCGACGACAATGCCTGCCGAGCCGGAGCCGGTGAGCGGACGGATGATCGCCATGGGCAGCACCTCCGGCGGAAAGCCGATGAAGCCGAGCACCGGGCGCAGCGCGCCGGTCAGGAAGTCGAGCGCTCCGGAGGCGCGGAACATGCCTATGGCAAAAAGAATGGCTACGAGATAGGGAATGATAAGAACAGCCACCTTGAAGCCCTCTTTGGCCCCCTCGACGAATTCCTCGTAGACAGGCACTTTTTTGTACAGCCCGTACAGCGGAAAGCCTACGATGAGCGCCGGAAGCACGAAGATCGTGAAGGCATCTACAAGGGTTCGGAGGATTTCCATAGGGCTTCAGGAAGCGTAAAGAGGCAAGGCAATCAGCGCGGCGCATCGGGCTGGTTATGGGGGTCGCTGGCGCGGTAGCGCGGCAGTTTTCCAAGCAGCCGGGCGGCGGTGACGGCCACGACCGCCGAGATGAACGTCACCAGAATGATCGGGAAGATCAGTTCGTTCACCTGAAGCCCCATCACCGCCACCAGCAAGGTAGGGGGCACCAGTTGAACGCTTGCCGTGTTCAGGGCCAGCAGCATCACCATGGAGTTCGTGGCCGTTTCCTTGCTCGGGTTCAGCTTCTGCAACTCCTCCATTGCCTTGATGCCGAGAGGGGTAGCGGCATTGCCGAGGCCAAGCATGTTGGCCGTCAGGTTCAGCACGATCATGCCGAGCGCCGGATGGCCTTCGGGGATCTCAGGGAAAAGCGGGCGAAAAAGAGGCTGTGTGAACCGCACCAGCGCATGGATGATTCCTGCCGCCTCCGCGATGCGCAGCAGCCCCAGAAAGAGCGCCAGCACGCCGATCAGGCTGAGGGCCAGCGTGGCCGCCGTCTCGGCAAAGTCAAAGGCAGCCTGCGTGATAGCCCTGATCTTGACGAACCGGACAGGCGTGAAAGCTACCGAAGCATATCCGGTTGTTGAGTCTGCCGACAGGCGGAGGGAACCCAGCTTGCCCTGAAGCTCCTCATCCCGCGAAGCCGAAAACGTGCGGATAGTTGCCAGGGGTTCCGGCAGGCTGGCTCCGGAAGGAAAGCGAAGCTGGATGCCCTGCCTGGACTGCACGAGATAGCCTGCATACGTGGAGTCAGGTCTTGTCTCTGCGTCGTAGAACCCGGCATAGACGGCAGGGTCTATGAGGATGCGCGCCTCAACCCGCCGCACGGCAGGCTGGTAGCCCTCTGGAAAGACAAGCGTTACCGGAAGCGCTTCACCATTGCGATACGTGTCTTTTGTGAGATCACGTATGTCATAGACGAGAGCGAAGGCGAGGCTGAAAATGATCAGCCCCGCCCAGATGTAGTTCAGCATAGGCGAGCCGGGTTGCCGGAAAACGACCGGGGCGGAGAGAAACGGAATGAATCAAGGCTTCTCGGGGGGAATGCGTCCGTAGGTTTCGGTGATGAACCGCAGCCTGTCGCACGCCTCGTCGGTAAGCATACCGGATCGGAAGCGCCAGGCCCAGTTGTTCTGCCCCATGCCGGGCGTATTCATCCGCGCCTCGCTGCGGAGGCCGAGAAGATCCTGAATGGGGACGACCGCCATGAAAGCAACAGACGACAGCAACAGCCTGATAAAGGCCCAGTGGATATCGCGTTCGCTTTCGGCATCGATGTCCAGATAAGCCCTGACATACCGGGCAGCGGGGCTGTTGTTGCGCACCTGTTCTTCCCACCAGCCAACGGTGGTATCATTGTCGTGCGTGCCCGTATAGGCAACCAGGTTGCGTTTGAAATGATGAGGCAGGTAGTTGCAGTCCGGGCCGCTGTCAAAGGCGAAGTGGAGTACGGCCATGCCGGGAAAGACAAATTCATCCATAAGCGCCGTCACGCCTGGCGTTATCAGGCCCAGATCCTCGGCCACAATCGGGAGCAATCCCAGGCGGTCATGGATATGGGAAAAGAGCGCGCCGCCGGGGCCTTCCACCCACTTTCCGTTCACTGCCGTAGGTTCGGAGCCTGGAATCTCCCAGTATGCCTCAAAGCCCCGGAAGTGGTCGAGGCGAAGGATATCCACCTGGGTAAGCAGGTTTGAAAAGCGCTGCGTCCACCAGTCAAAGCCATTTTCGCGCATGACATCCCATCGGTAGATGGGATTGCCCCAACGCTGGCCGGTCTCGCTGAAATAGTCGGGCGGAACGCCTGCAACGACGGTGGGATGTCCGTTCTCCTCCAGGAAAAACAGGCGCTGGTTGGCCCAGACATCGGCGCTGTCGTGCGCCACATAGATAGGCAAGTCTCCGAAGATGCGCACGCCGCGCTGGTTGCAATAATCCTTGAGGCTGCACCATTGCCGGTCAAAGAGGAACTGCCAGAACTTGTGCATCCGGATCTCGCGGGCATACGTGCTTCGGGCGAGGTCCAGCGCCTCCGGTTCGCGGCGCACCAGATCGGCGGG
>CBDUBU010000084.1:0-14327 GCA_965365465.1 uncultured Rhodothermaceae bacterium | reverse complement strand
GTCGGGGGTGGAGACGCACATCGCGTAGCGCGCGGTGGGCTTGCTGGGGCCGCGACAGCAATGGTTGCGCCTGGAAGGAGAGGAGACGGTTTCAAAGGCAACCTGTGGGAATAGAACCGGAGCGGTAGCGAAACGGGAGATTGTGCATGTGTCCTACAACCACTGCTTATGCTTGAAATACAAGACCATGAAAAGGGCCGTTGCCAGCATGAACAGCATGACGATGGGATAGCCCAGATGCGCGTGGAGTTCCGGCATGAAATCGAAGTTCATGCCATAGACCCCGACGATAAAGGTCAGCGGAAGAAAAATGGTCCCGATCACTGTCAGAAACTTCATGATCTCGTTCATCCGGTTGCTCAAGTTGGACATGTAAAGCTCGGCGAGTCCGTTGACCATTTCCCTGAGCGATTCAACGATATCCATGACCTGCACCGCGTGGTCGTAGGTATCGCGGAAGAACATCTTCATATCGGGTCGCACCAGGGCATAGTCATCCCGCTCCAGATGTGCTAACAGCTCGCGGGTGGGCCAGACCACGCGGCGCATATAGATGAGTTCACGGCGTAGATAATTGATCTGCTGCTGTGTTTCCGGCTCCGGATTGCTCATCACGGCATCTTCCAGCTTTTCCGCAATGTCGCTCATGGTTTCCAGCGCCACGAAGTAGTGGTCAACGATGGTGTCGAGCAGCGCATACATGAGATAGTCGGAGCCTGACCTCCTGATCCGTCCCTGGGCGGTTCGGATGCGGTTGCGTACGGCATCGAATACGTCTCCGGGGTCTTCCAGAAACGACAATACGTAAGTAGGTCCGACCACCAGACTGACCTGCTCGGATCGGAGTTCGCGCCGGTCGTCGTCGAAATATAGCATCCGGGCTACGACGTAAAGGTGCTCGTCGTACTGCTCGATCTTGGGTCGTTGTCCCGTGTTGACAATGTCTTCCAGCACGAGAGGCTGAATGCTGAAATAGGAGCCGAGCTTCTGGACGATGTCAATGTCATGTACGCCCTCGACGTTGATCCAACTGGTGGGAAGGGTGTCGCGGAATCGAAAGGTCTCCTCAATGGTAGAAGGCGCGCTTTCACTGAGCGTCTCGGCATCGTAGTTCATCACCGAGATCCGGACGGGATCTTCCCTGGGCTCGCCGACGAAAACGAGTGTGCCCGGAGGAAGCCCCTTTTTGGCTCCCTGTTTTTTAAACAGGCGTCGTGGAGATAGATGCACGGCTTAGGACCCGGAGCCGGGTTCGTCATACACGTAGACTCCACCCGTGCTGCCGGTAGGCGTTGCGGCAGCCGGACGTTCGGCAGCCAACTGCTTTTGCAGCAGCTTGACCTGTTTTCGCTGCTTCAGGCGGGAGGGAAGGCTTGCCAGAATGCCAAAGAGGGCGCCGGCCACGAAGGAGACGATAACGACTAGCGCGGTGGAGGTTCGCAGTTCGTAAGGGCCAAGATTCAGGTCGATAAAACCGGGATTCTGGAGGGCAAAGACAGCCGCCAGGATCGCCAGAAGAAGGGAAAAAACAAATCCGGCACGCATAGCGATGGCAGGTTCGTTGAGGATGAGGGAGGAACCGATCTGCCTGAAGATAAGAAGTTTGTGGTGAAGGAAAAGGTGAGAATGGGATAGCCGGTAAGATCATCCCTTTCGTCAGACGCGGCGCCCTTTCCATGTGACGCGGCCGGTCCAATGGCTTACGGCGGAGTGCAGTTGCAGCACGGCTCCGAGCAGAAAGGAAACAGGCGCCAGAAGAGAAATCCAGATAGGAAATCCTGCTATGCGGTCTGTGGCGCGTTTGAGTATGTAAAGAGCCAGAAGGAGCCATGCCGAAAAAAAAGGGGCCAGCGCGAAGGATACAATATAAAACACAAAAAGGGGAACGAATGTGTACACCTGTCCTCCCATGATCAGGTAGGCGTTCTTGCGAAACCCGTTCCAGGCATCTTTGAAGCTGTTGTACATGAAGATGCTCACTTCATCCTGCACATCCACCAGGGTAGGAAGCAGGCCGTTTCCCATGAGCAGCCGCCCGATCATCACGTCTTCGAGCACTGCATCCGGCAGGCGTTTGTGCGGCTCCATGCGGTGGTAGGCTTCCGCCGGAATCATCCAGCATTGCCCGTTCAATGCGCCCAGCGCTTCCATGCGGGAACGCTTCGCCAGCGGCCAGGGAAGCCAGGAGAGGATGACAAAGGGGACCAGGCTGACCAGCAACATCCCTTCTCCCTGCAACCGGGTCAGTCCAGTCAATACCGAACCGGAAGGAAGGGCTGTGAACTTGTCCACGAGCCGCTGCAGAGCGTCAGGGCCTTCAAAACGGGCATCGGCATCGACGAACAGATATAAATCGCCCCCTGCCTCGCGGGTTGCCTGGTACAAGGCGTGTACCTTTCCCACCCACCCCGGAGGAGGCCCGCTTCCCCGGATGATCTTGAGGCGCTTGTCCGAAAACGATTGCGCTGCCTCCCAGGTGCCGTCCTCCGATCCGTCGTCGTAGAGTATTACTTCGAAAGAAGGGTAACCTTGTTCGAGCAGCGAGGGGAGAAGGCGCTTCAGGTTTTTTTCCTCGTTGCGAGCCGGAATCAATACCGAAACACGAGGCCTGTCCGGCGTGGGGGGCTGCCCGGCGTTCCGGCGCAGGTAGGCAACATTGGCAAGCAATACCCCGAGCAGGCCGGCATACAGGAAAGCGAGCAGGATAGCTATCATGTCAGGGCGGAGAGGCGATGAATTCCTGATACAACAGGGGAAGCTTCCGGGATTTCAGCCTTGACAGAACCACCGTTTCGTCTTGATCCTTGAGCTTGTGCAGCGTGTACCACAACCAGAGGTCTGCCTCTGCGCCGGAGATTCCGCATCCCTGACTTTGCTCCGCTACACCGCGCAAGGCTTGGAAGCGCTCCAGCGCCGATGTGCGGCTGCCTCCTGCAAAAGCAGGCCGGAACAGGAAAGACTGGCCTTCGATGAGCAGCACATAAGGTTCATCAGCGTCTATGGATCTGGCCTTTTCCATCAGTCGGCTTGCAATGAGACCGTACTTGATGGTGCGATGAATCGGCGCGCGCGCTGCCCTGTAGCCCCACAGCCCGGAAAGAAGCGCAAATTCACGCGCTGAGCCGGATGTAAGATCCGTAGGGAGAGACTCCAGGTGTTTCTCGTCGCTGGTCAGCGGATACAGCCGGTAACGGCATAACAGAGAAGATTCTCTTGTATTGACTCCCGCACAGATTCGCTCCAGATCTGTTGCATTCTTGTCCGCATAATAAACTTGGGCAGAGTCCGCGAAGGTGGGCAACACAGAAAAAAGAAGAAGGAAGATCATCTCTAGGGTTTGAAAAATCGGGACAGGAAGGCAAAGTTCCACCGCTCCTGCGGGCTGTGGCGGCCCTCCAGCAACACAGTCAGGGAATCCGGCGTGCGGTTACGCAGAGCGCGAAGCAACGTTTCAAGACGCGCTTTTTCTTCGCCGTCTATTCGCGCATGAGGCTCGCCGCCGGCCAGAAACACGGTGGGTAAGGATTCCGCCGCCCACGTAACGTGGATGGCTACGGGCCACCACATTTTTTCAGGCAGTAGACGATCAAGACGGGAAAGGAAGTGGTGGTCGAAGGCCATAACTCCGTCGTCGGGAGTGTGCAGATGGCCCTCCGGAAAGTAAACGAGCACAGGAGGCGAGGATTCACGAAAGCGTCGGACGGTGCTGCGTATCGTTTCGGCCCGTCGCTTCGCATCATCCGCCGGAAAGGGCAAGGCGCCCTGCACCGAAAAAAAAGGAAACCGATCCCAGTCGGCCATCCAGGTCAGCGTCCTGCGGTTCAGCATACGGCGAATGACCAGCCAGGCCAGATGCCCGTCGAAAAAATTGTGGTGGTTGGTGTAAAGGACGATAGGAATGCCGGGAGGAAAGTCGGGGGCATGGCCTACCCAGCAGACGCGCCGGAAGGCTTTGCGCAGGTCCTGAATCATCAGGTGGGAGACGACACGGCGCAGGAATGCAGTCATAGGTTTGCGCCGGATTTCAGAATATCGAAAAACGCCACGGAACACCGGGACTGTCACGCGGCGTGCCATGCACGCTGCATCGGAAAGCTTCGGCGCGCCAGGACAAAGGGCAGCGCGGTCGCGAGTGCGCCGAAAAGAACCGCCCCATATAGCCCGTAGAGCAGGCACATTAGCAAAGGAAACAGGCAATTCAGCAGATATACCGCAGGCGCCCAGGAATCGGGGCGGCGAAGCCCGCCGAACAGATATTCGTAGCCGGCTGCAATGACCAGCGAAACGACGAACCAGCCGACCCAGTTTGTCCAGGGCATCCCATAGTAGAATCCGCCGCCAGGATAAATCCAGAAGGGAAAAGCCCGGCTCATGGCAGGATCCAGCGATACATCCCATAGCACCATGAAAAAAGAGGCGGCAAGAATGCGCCAGATGCGTACGGAGGTTATGCGATAGGCCATATCGAGGGAAATGACGGACATGGCAAACCACGAGAGCGGAATGAAATAGGGTACATGTCCAAGTATTTTCGGGCCGAGCCACACGGTGTACAAGTACTCGCCGAAAGGGAATCCTGTCGAAGTCCCTATCAATTCGCTCGCGCCGCCGATGGCGCTTCCCCATGCAGCAAAAAGCAGGATCTTCCGCAGTCCCAGACTTGGCGCATACATAAGAATCGGGATCGCGCCCAGAAGTGTCATGTAGGCCCATGTCGGCGCTTTGACGAGCGTGGGATAGATAGAGCCAAAAACGCCCATGAGCGACGGAAAAAGCTTCAACAGAAGAGTCCCGGCGAGGCTGACTACGATAGCTGCAATAAAAGCCGCCATCGCAAAGCGCAGGAGATGGCGCCATTTATCCTCTGGTCTGGCAGGCAAGAGTTGCCGGATCGGTATGGGCATAGGGGGCATCGGAGAAGAGTAAGAGGTGTATTCCTGAGAGCGTCCGGGAACATGAATTACCTCAACGTTTACATGAGTCCGCAAGCAACCGGGCGGACCCTCCCGGAGATCGGTATCCTATTCAGTTTAACGTGAGTTGTTTCAACCTGATTTTTGATGATTGCCGTTCGTCCGCCGGAATACTGGCCGCGTCTTTCTTATTTTGCGCTTATGGAATGTGTGGACTGCTTCGTGCTTGCCGACACGTTTCAGTACAGCCGGCAGTCCTATCAGAATCGCACCCGGCTGCGAAGCCCGCAGGGCAGCCAGTGGCTTTCCGTTCCACTCAAGGGAGGCCAGCACGGAAAGCCTGTCATAGAGGTGCGCATCGAGGAGGGAAACATCTGGCGCCGCAAGCACTGGAGGGCGCTGGAATACAACTACCGATCAACCCCGTTTTTTGAGCTCTATGAGCCGGAGTTGTTTCCTCTGTTTGACCGCTCCTGGGAAAATCTCGCAGCGCTCACCTGTGCGACGGTGGAGTGCATACACACGCTGCTCGGTTTCTCCGCCCGATTGGTACGCGCTTCCGCTCTGCCGGAGGCGCCCTCTTCTTTGGTCGAAGTTATGATGCAGGCAGGAGAGGATCGCCTGATGTCTCCGGAGGCGGCGGCTGCGCACGATGTGATGGCGGGGTCGGCTGTGGAAGTCTTTCGATATGAAGCGCCGCATTACCGGCAGAACTTCGAAGGTTTTGTCCCTGAAATGTCTGTGCTGGACCTTCTCTTTAACTATGGCTCAGAGACACGCGCATTGCTTCGTCAGGGAATCGGTGTTGCCGGGCTTTAGCGCATTCACGCGGCTTCTGGCTGCATGGACTCGATTACGGGTTTCAGCGTCTGCCATACGTTTTCTGAAAGGATGCGCTGTCCTTCTGCAGTTGGATGAATGCCGTCGGCCTGGTTCAGCGTTGCTACGCCGCCAACGCCTTCCAGCAGGAAGGGAATCAGGCCCACGTTGTTCCGTGCTGCTATCTCCGGGTACAGTTCGCGGAAGCGTGCTGCATAGTCCTGGCCCAGATTGGGGGGAATCTGCATACCGGCCAGGATAATTCGTATTTCCGGGTAACGCTCTCGCGCTTTGTCGATGATTCCCTGAAGATTCGCACGGGTCACTTCAATGGGGATGCCGCGCAGCCCGTCATTGCCTCCCAGTTCGATGATCAAAACGTCTACAGGTTGCCGCAGCAACCAGTCGATGCGCCGGAGGCCGCCTGCCGTCGTCTCGCCGCTCAGTCCGGCGTTTATCACCTGGAAGTTCCACCCGAGCGCGTCGATCCGCTTTTGAAGAAGAGCGGGGAAAGCCTGTTCCGGATCAAGACCCAACCCGGCAGCCAGGCTGTTTCCAAGCACAACGATGGTTCCGGCGTCCGAAGTGTCCGGAAGCATTTGCGCGAACGAGGCGGTGTCTGTCCGATCAGGGTTCGCAGGCATTTCAGGCGCTCCGGAACCTTCTTCCGCACGGCAGTTGCTCAGGAGCAGAACACAGAGGACGAGTAAAGGGTATAGAGACCGTAAATACATAAATATTTCTTTTCAAAATTTGGATTCTCAACTACTGCCTTACCGGCAGGTTTCGGGTGAAATGCAACATGCCTGATGCAATTGTTCTACGTGTAGAAAAACTGACCAAGTCATATCAGAGCGGTTCCAGAGAGCTTACGGTGCTGCGCGACGTTTCTTTCTCCCTCGCAAACGGGGAAACGTGCGCAATCGTAGGTCCATCAGGCAGCGGCAAGACCACCTTGTTAGGGCTTTGCGCCGGTCTCGATGCTCCATCTTCGGGAACGGTAGAACTCTGCGGCGTCGACCTGGGGCCGCTTTCGGAGGACGCACGCGCTGGGGTTCGCAATCAGAACGTAGGGTTCGTATTTCAGTCGTTTCAGCTAATTCCTACGCTGACTGCGCTGGAGAACGTTATGGTGCCAGCGGAGTTGCGGGGAGCCGGAGGGGTCCGCACCGAGGCGGCTGAACTCCTGGCGCAGGTCGGACTCGGCGACCGTCTCGGGCATTATCCAACCCAATTGTCGGGAGGCGAGCAGCAACGGGTGGCGCTGGCGCGGGCGTTTATCAACCGCCCTACCATCCTGTTTGCAGATGAACCGACAGGCAACCTGGACGCTGAAACCGGTGGGGCGGTGGAACACCTCCTGTTTGACTTGAACCGGACGGCGGGAACGACGCTCGTTGTAGTCACGCACAACATGGAACTGGCAAAACGCACCGGGCGCACCATACGGCTCAGGGGAGGCGAGATCGTTGCAGATGAACCTGTGCGTCTCGATCCGGCTGCATCCAGCCGGATAGCTTCCTGAGACAGACCGAGTTCCTGAAAACCGCAGTTGCGGCAGCGCTAAGGCGTATCATCAAGATGAAGTGAAGTGGGGTTGATGCATGTTCGATTCCTGGATCTGGAAAATGGCATGGCGGGACAGTAGAGGCAGTCGGAAGAAGCTGTTGCTGTTTCTCCTGTCGATTGTGCTGGGGGTGGCCGCGCTCGTGGCGATCAACTCATTCGGTGATAACCTCAGGCGAACTGTGGATGAGGAGGCCAGGACTCTGCTGGGAGCCGACCTGAGCCTGGAGAGCAACCGGGCCTTTCGTCCTGAAATAGAAGCCCTCATCGACTCCATCGGCGGCAGGCAATCGCGTCGCATTTCCTTTTCTTCTATGGCGCTTTTCACGCAGACAGAGGACACCCGGCTGGTAACGGTGCGCGCCGTGGAAGGTGATTATCCCTACTATGGAGAAGTGGAAACGGAGCCTGCCGGCGCGGCGAAAACTTATCTGCAAGACAAGGAAGCCCTTGTTGATGGAACTCTGATGGAGCAGTTCGGGGCGCAGGTGGGAGATTCCATCCGGATTGGCCGGGAGAGCTACCAGATTGCGGGAAAGCTGCTCAAAACGCCGCGCGAGTCGTCCGCTGTGATGCTCTTTAGCCCCCGTGTGTACATACCGCTTGCTCATCTCGACCAGGAGTTGCTGGCCCTCGGCAGCCGCGCTGAGTATGAGGTGTATTTCAAGCTGGATGAGCAGACAGATGTCGAAGCGCTGGTAGAGCAAATCAAGCCGCGTCTGCAGGCCGCTCATCTTGGGTTCGATACCGTTGATGAGATCAAGGAGAACTGGAATGAAGGACTGACCAACCTCTACCGGTTTCTGAGCCTTGTTGGATTTGTAGCGTTGCTTCTGGGAGGCGTAGGGGTGGCGAGCGCCGTTCACGTTTACGTCAAGCAGCGCGTGGAGACGGTAGCCGTGCTCAGGTGTCTCGGAGCAAAGACATGGCGCACCATACGGGTGTACTTGGCGCAGGCTTTCGTTATGGGCCTGATTGGCGCTCTTGCCGGGTCGTTGCTCGGCATCGTCGTACAGCTAGCGTTGCCGCTCGTCCTGGCAGATTTCTTGCCGGTGGATGTAGCTTTTCGGGTGTCCTGGAACTCGGTGCTGCTCGGGTTAGGCATCGGGCTTTGTGTCACTGTGCTCTTTGCGCTGTTGCCGCTGGTTTCGGTGCGTCGCATTTCACCCTTGAAGGCGCTGCGTTCTTCCTATGAACCCGAAGGGTCCGGAAAGTGGGATATCTGGCAGTGGGTCATTCTTTTCCTGGTCATCGCCGGGGTGCTTGGCTTCGCGCTGGCGCAGTCTCCGGAATGGCAGTTCGGCGTCGGGTATGCAGCCGGGGTAGCAGTGGTCTTTGCCTTGCTGGCGCTCGTGGCAAAGGGCATTATGTTTTCGGCGCGGAAGTTTGCCCCGACACGGTGGTCTTATCCATGGCGGCAGGGTCTTGCAAACCTCTACCGCCCCCATAACCAGACGCTCATACTGATGCTGGCGCTCGGTCTCGGCGCCTTCTTCATTCTAACGCTGTATCTGGTGCAGCGCACCTTGATTGCACAGGTACAGCTTGCCGGAGGCGAGGGGCAACCGAACCTTGTTTTTTATGACATTCAGACCGATCAACTGGCCGAGGTTGCAGATCTCGTGCGTGAGCAGGGTTTTCCGGTGCTCGACCAGGTGCCGGTGGTCACCATGAGGCTGTCTTCGGTAAAGGGTCAGAAGATCGACGAGATGCGCGCGGATACCACCGCAGAGTTGACCTGGGCCTACACGCGAGAATATCGTTCCACGTACCGGGATTCTTTGACCGAGTCGGAGAAAATTGTGGCGGGCGCCTTTACAGGCGTGATGCCGGATACCGCCGGAGCCATCCCGATTTCTCTGGAGCGCGATATAGCCGGGGATCTGAGTGTTGGGCTGGGAGATACCCTGGTATTCAACGTCCAGAGCGTCCCGATGACGACGGTAGTAACGAGCCTTCGTCAGGTAGACTGGCGGCGCCTGTCTACCAATTTTTTCGTGGTCTTTCCCGCAGGAGCGTTAGAGGATGCGCCGCAGTTTCACGTGTTGCTGACCCACACCGCGACGGATGAAGTCTCGGCGCGTCTTCAATCTACGATGGTTCGCGCCTTTCCCAATGTTTCCGCCATCGACCTGTCATTGGTCTTGAATGTTTTCAAGTCCATTTTCAGCCGGGTATCGTTCGTGGTTCGCTTTATGGCGCTGTTCAGCATCCTGACGGGCCTTATCGTGCTGATTGGGGCGGTAGTAGTCAGCCGGTATCAGCGTGTGGGCGAAAGTGTGCTGCTCAAAACGCTTGGCGCGTCGCGGGCTGTCGTGTTCAAGATCATGCTGATCGAGTATTTTTTTCTTGGGCTTTTTGCCACCCTGACCGGCCTTTTACTGGCGCTTGCGGGCAGCTGGGCGCTTGCGCGTTTCGTATTTGAGGCTCCTTTCGTGATCGCAGTAGGGCCAATGCTGCTGGCTGTCATCCTCATTACCAGCGTGACAGTTGCCGTCGGATTTCTGAATAGCCGCGGCATTTACGACCGTCCTGCGCTGGAAGTGCTGCGTGCAGAAGTGTAGAAGGGCATTCTGTCTATAGAAAAAGCCTCGGAGATTCTTTTCTCCGAGGCTTTGACGGCAATACGTTGCGCTTGCACAGAACTGCTCTGCAAAAGAGGCAGCGTCACGTATTGATAGGCTGGCCATAAGCATCTCGCGTTGCTTCCAGAATGGCTTCCGAGAGCGTTGGATGGGGATGCATGGTTTCCATGATCTCGTGTCCGGTAGTCTCCAGTTCACGCGCCGCAACAGCTTCGGCGATCAGTTCCGTGGCATCGCGCCCGATGATGTGGCAGCCGAGCCATTCGCCGTACTTGGCGTCGTAAATCACCTTCGCAAAGCCGACGGCATGGCCCAGCGCCGTTGCTTTACCGGAGGCCGAGAAGGGGAATTTGCCCACTTTGATGTCGTATCCGGCTTCCTTTGCCGTGCGCTCCGTATAGCCTACTGAGGCAATCTGAGGCTGGCAGTATGTGCATCCGGGCACATTCCGGCGATTCATCGGCTTTACCTCATGGCCCGCAATCTTTTCCACACAGACAATGCCTTCATGACTTGCCTTGTGCGCCAGCCACGGAGGACCAGCCACGTCGCCAATGGCATAGATATTCTCAACGTTGGTGCGGGAGAACTCATCGATCAGGATCTGTCCGGGTTTCGTTTTGATGCCTGCTTCTTCCAGTCCAATGTCCTCGATGTTGCCTACAACTCCCACGGCGGACAAGACCTGATCCGTCTCGATGGTCTCCTGCCCCTTCTGGGTCTTGACGTGAACTTTTACCGTGTCGCCTGAAGTGTCGACCGATTCAACCTGGGCGCTCGTCTTGATCTGGATGCCTGCTTTTTTGAAGGCGCGCCCCAGTTCTTTGGATACTTCTTCATCCTCTACAGGGACCAGCCGGTCCATGATTTCAACGATCGTGACCTCCGTACCCAGGTTGTGGTAGAAGTAAGCAAACTCCACGCCTATGGCCCCTGCGCCGCAGATCACCATACGCTTCGGTTGCTTCTTTTGCAGCATTGCTTCCTTGTACGTGATGACTTTCTCGCCGTCGATAGGGAGTGGAGGTATTTCACGGGCGCGAGCGCCGGTGGCAATGATGATGTGTTTGGCCTGAATGCTTCGTTTTTCTCCGATCTTCTCGCCGTCGATATTGACTGAAGGCTCTACATCGATCTTTCCCTTTCCGGCAAGCCGTCCATGCCCGAGTATGACGTCGATCTTGTTTTTCTTCATGAGAAACTGGACGCCCCGGTTCATCTTGTCTGCCACGCCGCGGCTGCGTTCGATCACCCTGGCGAAGTCGGCTTTTACCTGGCCTTCCAGGAGCAGGCCGAAGTCTCCAAGGTGTCTGCTCTCCTCCAGCACCTCGGCGCTTTTCAGCAACGCTTTGGTAGGGATGCACCCGATATTGAGGCATACCCCTCCCAGTTTGTTTTTCTCAATGATTGCTGTTTTCATGCCGAGTTGCACGGAGCGAATGGCTGTTTCATAGCCGCCGGGGCCGCTTCCAATCACGACGACATCATATTCTGCATTTGCCATTTATCAGGAGTGGTTGTGTGCGTGAAATAGGGTGAGATTTTCTGAACAGGAATTTCTGTAAACGAGTATATCAGGCGCGCCTTCGCACCGGGTTAGCGAAGAGTAGAAGCTCCCCTTTTGTTCCTGAGTTTCTGCCGGAAGAAGCAAGAACGGTCGCAAACGAACAGGGATTCACGTGTTTGCCCGGTATAATGGAGGCCACACCTGACCCGGGCTGGGCCTGTTATGCAGCTAGCCCCACGGAGAAAGGAGAAACACCAGAGCCTCACCCCGAAGGAGGTGAGGCCAGTTCTCTACAGCTAAAGGTCCTGCAGCAATACTATCGCACCACCTCTACATCCTGCGCATTGGGGCCTTTGGGACTGTCGCCCATTGTATATTCTACCCGATCTCCTTCTTTCAGACTGCGAAAACCGTCTGCTTTGATTTGTTTGTGGTGAACGAAAATGTCGTTGCCGCCATTGTCCGGAGCGATGAAACCATAACCTTTGGTGTCGTTGAACCACTTAACGGTTCCCTTTTCACGTTCTGACATCGTAGTACTTTGAATAATGCTGGAAATAAAACCATAGCAGAACATTACAACTCATTTCACCATGCACAGGTTATGAATTGAGAACTGCCAATGCTCCCGGATAATAGTTCTGCAAGCGTCCATTTGTCAATGATGTGCGCGTAAATTGAAATTGACAGGAACAGATCTCATTGTTGATGAGGTTTGCCATATTTGTTTATCATACCAGGATGCCATGCGTTTTCGCAGGTTTCCATGCCAACCCTCCCCCGCTATGCGCATCTTTGCTTTTGGTCTGAGCCTGTTCTGGCTGGTTGTCCCGGTCATGGCGCAGCAGGCGCCTGCTGTTTTCCAGCTAGCCGTGTCCGCTGGAGAATTTGACAGGTATGAGACGGTCGTCGCGTTCGATATGCCGCCGGAGGCCGATGGCGACGCATATGTTCTCGTAACTGAAGGCAGGGATCCGAGGCCGGTGCAGGTTCGTGACGGGAAGGGTTGGTTTATACTGGACCGGCTTCCGGCAGAATCGACGGCCGTATTTCGGTTGCTTCCTGATGTGGATGGAGCAGCTTCCTCTGCGATGGTTGAAGCGCGAAGTGTTGAAGGCGCTGCCGGTTTCTCGGTGGGAGGAGGCGCTGTGTTGACTTACAACTTCGATCCTACTGAATTGCCCCGGCCTGATATTCGCCCTGTGTTCAAACGGGGCGGATATATCCATCCGGTCTGGACACCCTCCGGACGCATCATCACGGATGATTATCCTCCAAACCATGTGCATCACCATGGGATATGGGCTGCGTGGACGAAAACCGCGTTTGAAGGACGCAGCCCTGATTTCTGGAATATGGGCGACAGCACAGGCGCCGTCGAGCCGGTCGCGCTGGAGGAAACCTGGAGCGGTCCCATTCATGGAGGCTTCCGGACGCATCACCGCTACGTGGACTTCTCAGCCGAGACGCCGAAGACTGCGCTCGATGAAACATGGGAGGTCATGGTATACGAAGTGCATGGCGTAGAAAGGCCCTACTGGATGTTTGATCTTGTGCAGACGCAAACCTGCGCCACCGAAAGCCCGCTGGCGCTTCCTGAATACCGGTACGGAGGAGTTGGTTTTCGAGGCCTCCGCGAATGGGACGGCGCGGAGAATACGTTCTTTCTGACCTCTGAAGGAAAAGACCGTAGCAATGGCCATGCGACGCAGGCCAGATGGTGTCATATAAGCGGCGAAGTAGCAGGCCAATCGGCTGGAATCGGCATACTCGGTCATCCCGATAACTTTCGTGCTCCGCAGCCGATGCGTATTCATCCAACAGAGCCTTTCTTCAATTTTGCGCCTTCGCAGGCCGGAGACTGGGCTATTGAACCGGGATCTCCTTATGTGGCGCGGTATCGTTTTGTCGTAGCTGATGGCGATGCAGATCCTGCAATGCTGGATCGCTTGTGGAACGACTATGCCTATCCACCCGAAATAACCGTAACGCCGGAGTGAGATTCCGGCGTTCTTTCTGTCATTATGGGCAAGAAGCATAGCAATGCGACTATCGGAAATCCATGTATACAGGTACACGTTGCCTTTAGCGATGCCCCTTATGCTGCAGGGCCGGGAGGTGGATTGCCGGACAGGACTATTGCTGGCTTGTGTGAATGAGAAGGGTTTGACAGGATGGGGAGAGGCCGCGCCGTTGATGGGTTTCAGTTCTGAGAGTCTGGAGGACGTAATCAATCAGGCAGGCGAAGTGATGCCTGAGTTGATTGGACGAGAGGCGGCGCTTCGCGGCGACGGGATAACAGTGAAAACGATCGGCAACGTAAATCTATCCCGGCTGTATCCCTCGCTTCGTTTTGGTCTCGAACTTGCACTCTTGCAACTTTGCGCTGCGACAGAGGGCAAAACGCTTGTGCGCCTTCTGTCTTCATCTTCACATCCGCAAGCATGGCTTACGGGCCTACTGATGGGAGATTCAGGCAGTATCCTGAGAACCGCTTCTCGTATGCGGGAAAGAGGCTGCCGCGCGGTAAAGTTGAAACTTGGACGCAGGGAAATCGGTGAAGACATAACGCTCGTTCGCGCCGTGGCAGCTATACTTGGTTCTGGAGTCGAACTACGTCTGGATGCGAACCGGGCATGGAACGTCGAAGAAGCTATGTTCTTTGCACAGGGCATTTCCGGCATAAACTTGTCCTATCTGGAAGAACCTCTAGCCGACCCGAGTCTGTTGCCTGTTTTCTGCGCGGAGAGCGGCATTCCGGTCGCTCTTGACGAAACAGTACCGGCGTTAAAAGAGGAGTCACTCAAAGAGCACACGTATGCCCGGGCCATCGTGTTGAAGCCGACGCTGCTTGGGGGCCTTGCCCGAACGCTCAATCTGGCGCGAGAAGCGGCTGCGCTAGGGATCCGGCCTGTGCTGAGTGCAGCTTTTGAGGCG
>CBDUBU010000083.1:0-14444 GCA_965365465.1 uncultured Rhodothermaceae bacterium | reverse complement strand
GCCTGCCCTCTGCATCTGTCGTGAGACCATTCGTGCCGAGTTCCCGTCCCATCGGGTTTGCACCAGTGTAACCGGCAGGCCGTAAAAAAACGCTCAGTCCCTCCTCTTCCTTCCACTTGTAAATAGTATTTTTCGGTATATCGGAGAACAAGAGATACTGTCCGCTGCGAATCCAGACCGGCCCTTCGGACCACTCAAACCCCTCAGCAATCTGCTCAACAGACGCATCTGCAGAAACCAACGCGTTCATGCCTGGATCCAGACGAGAGACGTTTCCGATATTTGCTGTAGAATTCGGCATCGTTTTACATCCTGAGAAAACAATAAGAGGAAACAAAAAGAACGCAAAGGGAAACAGCTTCATGGCAGTCCGCTCATCGATTAAAATTTACAAGAAGAAGCTACGGAAGGTTTATGAGGTGCGCCGCCGAACCGACTGACGGGCTGACTTTTCTTCCCTTGAGATGCGCTCTGCTCCCTCCCATGCCTGTTCGTCGGGGATCTCCAACTGCTTGTCTGACACTATAGCCTTAAGCTCTCCCTCCGAGCGTGATTCCCGTTCTTCCAGCCGGGCTTCCAACGCACTGATCTGCCTGCGAAGAGGAGCAATGGACTTTTCAACGGCGCGTTCCATGCGCTCTTCCAGTTCTCCAAGCCCTACGCTGCTATCCGCCAAACCTGCGGTTTGTTTTAGCTTGCGCGACGCAACAATGCCTGCCACGATGATGCCCGGCATAATCACAAAAATTGCGAGGATGGCGAGCAAAGGAATAAGTATTTCCGGATTAGGACCCATAAGCCAATTGCGTGATAGCAGTTAATATCATTGGGAGTGCATTTTCCGGCGCGGCGCTGCTGCATACTCCGATTCGCTGTCGCCTTCCTCATCCAGCGCAATCATGGGCCTGCCCTCTTCGAGAAGGCGCGGCTTTGCCTGTAAGGTTGACTCCAGACTTTCTATTCTCCGCACAAGCGGCTCGATTGCTTCTTCGACCGATTCGCGCAATATCGTGTTCAACTGGCCTGTCGTGAGGCTTGATTCATTTCCCTTGCGGGCAACAGCCGACCGGTCCCGGAGGTAGTCGAAAAGAAGCTTTATGACGCCATAAACCGAGGTTGAAATGATAAGCAAGGCAAGTAGAATGGCAAATTCCTGCGGCATGGTTCAGCACCGGTTTGTCAGATACGGGATCTGGTGGAAACCCGTTTCCGCTCTGCGGAAAACTCGTCGGAAGATTCATCTACTTCAGGCAAATCGTCCAGGAGACGACTCTGGGATAAGGTCTTGCGATCCAACTGATCCAGCCTGTTTTCGAGGGCCTGAAGGCGGTTTATGAGCGGGCGATTAGCCTCTTCTACCGTCTCCCTAAGCAGGTCACTCAACTCGCTCATTTTGAGACTGTTCTCCTCCGGTCTCCCATACCGGAGTATAGCCTTTTCCTTGCTGTGATCTATCCCCATTTTAACGATCAGGAACACAAACGTAAAAATCATGAGGGGAATCAAGATGGCAGGCGTCATGGCATAAACCTCCTTTATATCGGATGGCCCCAATAAATGAAGTTGCTGTTATTCGCTCCCGAGTATGGCGCCGGCAGCATAGCACGATCCGCTATACGGCTGCGTTGCCCTGCTGTTGCAGAGCAGTTTGACACACTTCAGCAACCGACAACTGTTCAAAGGTAAAGGTATGAAAGTTTATCGTCCGCAGGTATGCAAAATCCTGTGTCCGCGATTGATACTTCGCTATGCTCTAGATGCGGCTTATCTCATGGTGTAGATTAAACAACCGGGAGGAATATGTTGCCCCGCAACGTTTTTTGAAACGAAATACGGCGCGACGGGTACGTGAAGAGCCTTTCGCGCAAGCTACTGACTTACGACCTTTACTTCTGTTAGCCAATGAGATTGCCATTAAACGTCCCGATTTTATTATTTTTTTTCTTTGCTGGACTCGCCATGCATCCGGCGCATGAAACGCTGGCACAGTCCGGAGGACCGCGCTTCGGCCTCGGCTTCAACACAATGTTAAGCACCGCAGATGCCCTCGGTTTCGGGTTTCGGGGCCGCGCTTCTGCGCCCGTAAATCAGGATCTTTCTCTGGCCGTTGATTTAGGATTTACCGGGTTCGTGCTGGGCGGTCGCCGCGATGCGACCTATGTATTTGATCCACAGGTCTCCGCCATCATTACACTTCCTCCGCGTGGTGACAGGGCGCCCTATATCATTGCCGGGATGGGCGCTTATGTGCCTCTCTCGAATGAAGACAAATCCGTAAACGGGCCTACCATCCACCTTGGGGCCGGATGGGTTCAGCTGCTCAGGGAAACTACCTTCTTCTACGAAGTCAATCCGGCTATCATTGTCGGAGAGGATAACATCCACCTGGCAATCCCCTTCCGGATCGGCGTTATTTTCTAAGCGACCCTTCGCAGAATCGACTGAAGCCGCTCATGGTCATCGCGCAGGAGGCGGCTGAGAATGCGGGCTGCTTCAATCAGGGCTTTTTGCCCCTCGGAGCCCTTGCCATGGGCATCATAGATCTGCCTGAGCACGACCACCAGCAATTCGTCTACGGGAACCGCCGGGTCCGGATTCAGCGCCAGGGTACGGAGAAAATCATAGGGCGCTCCCAGAGCGCGTACGTGGTCCCGCGTGCATACCTCTACGAAACCATGCATCGAGGCAGGGTAAGGTGGAAGCGTCTGGCAAACCTTTCCGTCCGTATTGCGAAAGGCAACCACCTGCGCCCGAAAGGTTGTCCTCAGCAGTTCGAGGACCTGTGGCATTTCACGGCGTAGTTCGTCGGTCGTCTTGCCAAAGGCAACAGCACGCCGGTTCGGCTCGAAGCCGGCAATTTCCACGTGACTTACCAGCGCCATCAGAACCGTTCCATCGCCGCTCGATGCCTGCACCCATGACCCAAAAGCGGGAGGATCGGCCTGCCGGTATACTTCTGCCGTGATAGAACGTGTGCTAGATTCTATTACCTCTGCAATTGCTTCGCTCATAGCCCTCAGACGAACAGGATTGGTGACTTCATACGGACAGGAGTTTCTCTATGATACTACCCGGAACAATGCAGCGCCACATCCCGACTTTCAGCGTGCATCCCGCAAAAAGGGGATCATAACGGTTGCTGACAAGGTTTCCTGATTACACATGGTCTGCAAGCCTGCCTTGCGCCCAGTGGACTTTCAGAAATCAGGAGCAACAATCCTTTCATGTAGCAACACCAGGAGCAAGTATGGAAACAGTCCCATTCTCGATTGAATACCATAGCGACACGCCAGAATTCAATGACGATCTGAAAGACAAGGTCGAAACACGCTTGCAGAAACTGGCTCGGGGCAACCGGGACATCACCGGGGCCTCACTGGCTGTTCAAACCGCCAGCGGCGACACGTTGCCTCATGAGTACCGGGTCCGCATCGTTATCTACCAACGCCCTGACAATACGACGGTGATCGAGAAGGGACCATCGGTTAGCGTCATGGTTAAGAAGGCGCTGGATGTGGTAGAGCGACAGGTTCGGGCGCAACGCGACAAACTCAGAAGAAGCCGAAAGCGGGCTTAAGGTTGCAACTGTTCTCCAGAGACTGGCGTGCTGCCCGACTTCCGGTTTTTGGCGATGATAGGCCGGTACAACTCCCCTCCTCCGGTAAGCGTCCGGGGCTGCGTATCGTAATCCACCCGGTAGAGGCCAAAACTGAGACCAAATCCGCTCTCCCACTCGAAGTTGTCCATGAGCGACCAATGCAAGTAGGCGCGCATGTCGATGCCCTGCCCTACAGCTTTTTGGAGTGCGTACAGTGATTTCAGCAGGAAATCCTGGCGGCGGCGATCCGGTTGTCCGGCATTGCACGTACTGGCGCGCCTGCCGCTTCCATAGCAACAGCAGCGCCGTAGCGACATAACCTGTCAGGAGCAGCAGAACAAGGCCACTGGCAATCAGCAAAGTAATTTTCCTTTTTGAAACGCAAGCAACTTACCGGTAAAAGAAAACGCTGCGCCGAAACGTCTGCGGTCTACAGTTTTCTGTTTACGATCCGCTCCACGAAACCCTGTCAACCGGAAATGCCCGGAGAAACAAGAGACTTTTTTATGCCGAAGCCGGCCTTCTCGATGCGCGTGCCTGTTTGCAAAAGCCACTTTCCACGAAGAAAGACGCGGAGATACTCTTTCGCCGCGCTGCTATCCAGACCTTCCCTGGCGGCTAACTGAAAGAAATCGTTGAAGTGAAAGGTTTCGGGAAGTATGTTAAAAAACCTCTTTGCCTCTGCATCCATCTCTGAGATGGTGTAGGGAAATGAAAGCATCTCCGGAAGTCCGTCTCCTGTAAGGCGTACGAGCGTCAATTCCTCCCGGAGCGACCTATTCTCTTCCAGCAGCGCTTCATTCTGTGTGCGCAACCTTATGACCTCGTTTACCAGCCAGTCCACCTTCTCCCGGCTGGTAAACCAATTCATCTTGTTCTGCAAATCGCTGTAAATCGCTTCTATATCGTAGCTCATTGCCTCATCTGATGAAGTAGTGGCCTACAGCCGAACCTTTCGAGCATATCTACTGATTGGGGTGCGGAAAAGATAAAGCAAAGGTGAACAATCCTAGAAAGAGGTTTTCAAACGGCGGGATAATTCTCACAGTCTTTTATCTTCTACGGGCGTCGGCGGCGATGCGCCTGAAAAAGCGAAACGCTTGCCTCGTCATACAATCTGAACATTATCACTTTATCTCCAATCTACTGCTGTGCATAACTACTTCAAGATACATGAACGGGGGTCTACGGTCGGAACCGAGATTCGTGCAGGACTGGCAACGTTCCTGACCATGGCGTACATCCTTTTCGTTAACCCACAGATACTCGGCGAAGCAGGAATGCCGGCTGCCGACGTAACCTTTGCGACGGCAATTGCCTCTGCACTGGCTACCCTTATCATGGGGGTGTATGCCAACTATCCGTTTGCCCTGGCGCCGGGCATGGGGCTGAATGCCTATTTCACCTACAGCATCGTACTAGGGATGGGAGTAAGCTACCAGGTCGCGCTGGCTGCGGTTTTAATAGAAGGCATCATTTTTATGCTGCTCGCTTTCGGAGGCATCCGAACAGCTGTCATCAATGCCATTCCTCTTACGCTGAAGACAGCCACCATGAGCGGCATCGGCCTTTTTCTGGCTATCATCGGGCTCAAGCAAGCAGGAGTAGTAGTGGCTAATCCAGCAACGCTTGTAAGCCTGGGCGATGTCCAGAGCGTTCCGGTCCTGCTGTCTCTGGCGGGCGTCGTGCTGATTGCCGTCCTGATGTCCAGGCGCATACTGGGAGCTATTCTGATAGGCATCATTGCCGTGACCTCCGTAGCGTGGGTTGCGGGCCTGGCGCCGTTGCCTGCAGGGGTCATCTCCATGCCTTCATTACCGAAGGAGACTTTTCTGGCCTTCGATTTTTCACCGCTGCTCACCGGAAAGCTTATCGCCGTAGTGATTGCGTTTCTCTTTGTCGATTTTTTCGACACAGCCGGGACGCTCATCGGCGTAGGACGGCTTGGCGGTTTTCTCAATGAAAAGGGAGAACTGGAACGCGCCGACCAGGCTTTCACGGCCGACGCTGCCGGCACCATCATGGGCGCTATGCTTGGCACCAGCACCGTCACGTCGTACATCGAATCAGCGACGGGTATCGAAGAAGGAGGACGGACAGGGCTGACGGCTGTGGTCGTAGCAGCACTCTTCCTCGTCTCTCCCTTTTTCACTCCTTTGTTTGTTGCTATTCCGTCCATGGCTACGGCCCCGGCTTTGATTATGGTAGGCGCCCTCATGATGCAGGGCGCCCGCGACGTTGCATGGTCCAAGATCGATGAAGCCGTTCCGGCGTTTCTGACCATTGCCATGATGCCCTTCACCTACTCCATAGCAAACGGCATCGTTGCCGGAATTGTCTCGTACGTAGCTATCAAGCTGCTCGGCGGCAAAGCAAGAGAGGTGCATGTGCTTATGTATATCCTTGCTGCAGCACTCACCATTTACTACGGCGTAACCGGAGGCGTTTAATTTGAGCGGGCATTCTCTGGTCCTTTTTTGTAAAATGTGTGCTCCTGTGAAAGATGCTGTTGCATTGTACTCACGAGATACAGCAGAGGGGTTATCTTTCAGAATGGAGTGTTTCTTTTAATCAGATCAGGTTTTACTGCTATGAACGAACAAAACAATGTATCAAGACGAGCATTCCTTCAGCGCATCAGCGCCATGAGTGCTCTAGGCGTCGGCGCAGGGACGCTGCTTTCCGCGTGTGGAGGCGAAAAAACATCCGGAGAAGCCGCAGAAACCCAGTCGGCCCAGACCGGAGGCCAGTGTACGGATCTTACAGGATTGACCGAAGCGGAAATCCAGGCCCGTCAAACCCTTGGTTACGTAGACGAATCTCCTTATCCGGAAAAACTGTGCAATAACTGCCAGTTCTGGATTGTCCCCGAAGGGGGGGCCTATTGCGGTGGATGCCAGATACTAAAGGGTCCCGTAGCCCCGGAAGGCTACTGCAATTCCTGGGCAGCCCAATTGACTTGATGACTACCTGACGGCAATTGCAGGAACTATGTCCAAGCAACGGCACAGCGCTTTCGAGCAGTATGTCTGTCCGCTTCTGCACCTGCCGCCTGCCAATTCATTCAGTGAAAAAATCCACGCGAGCGAATTCACGTGGATTTTTTCCTTTCTGATCTCTGCTTCTTTTTCTACACGTGCGTAGCTAATAACGCAGCGACGCTCCCTTCAACATTCTTTCTTGCCAAGCTCAGGACTTTTTCTCATGTACACCCGGATTCTGTGTTTTGCCTGTTTTCTGCTGCTGCTGCTCTGCCTGTCTTTGCTTGCCGGATGCAAGACAGGCCAGAAAAAGGAGCCTGCCGCCGAGGCTTTCACTGAGGCGCAGTTCGACCGGGGAAAAGAAGTTTTTGAGCAGCGTTGCCAGGTATGCCATCCACTCAATCCGCCTGCAAAACTGGCTCCGCCCATACTGGGTATTTCCGGCCATTACCACGATGCTTTTACTGACCGGGATGCTGCCATCCGGCACATGGTAGATTACATTCAGCATCCCGCCGCCGAAAAATCCAAGCTTGAGCCGATGGCGATGGAACGGTTCGGAATCATGGCGCCGATGGTTCTTCCTGAGGAAGACCTGGAGGCTGTAGCCTACTGGATCTGGAGCATCAGAGCAGCCGGCATGAAAGCTCCGGCTGCCCCGTGATAAGAAAACAACGTCAGGGACGGGCGATGAAAACGTCCTGGTTTACTCGCGCCATGCTTGCAAACACGCCGGTCCCTCCCTCGACATGGTCGATGATATTCGGGATTTCACCCGGAGACAGCGTTGAGCCTCCCTGCTGCACCTGATAGGAACGCACGAAATCGAACAAGTTGTCATCGACGGCTGCTGCAGAAACGCGCTGTGGTCCATAAAAATTCACCATGAGCCAGGGCATCAGGGCGGTGAGCGTTCCGTCCGGATTGATCGTGTAGTTGGCTTCATTGAGCAACGGCGCCGTACTCAGGCGCAACTCTTCCAGCGTAGCATCTCCCTCGTCGAAAAAATACTTAGCAAACGGAACCAGCGCATCTTCACGCGGATCAAGCGCTTCTGACGAAAATATAAAAACCGTCTGTCGCGTTGGGTAGGTGCTGCGCGACATCTTCAACTCCAACTGCGTCTCTCCCTGATACACAACCGTATCGGCATTTGCCTGCACGACACGGAAGGTATCAGGTACTAGTGTTTCAGCAGAGATCCGGTCACCCGTTTCCGGCACGGTGACGCTCAGGCGGTATTTTCTAAGGGGCTGCACCACGCCGGATCCCTCCGGAGCGTACACTCCCGGCTCCTGCGCCCGATCCGAAAAAGGATAGCTTTCCTCAACTTCGCCGTTTTCACGCAGCAACTGCACCGATACCTCTGCACCGCGAACGGCCAGTGCTTCGAAATCATACTGCGTATTCACAGGCGTTGTACGGGTGAGGCGCACCTGCTTGAAGGTCTCACCGGCTACTTGATAAGACTCGACAACGTACTGTATTTCCTGGTCGTTCGAGTCCACGGTGTCGCAACCTGCGACCAACAACAGACTCGCGAAGGCGATAAAACCCAGTTTCATAGTGTCCATCAGAAATTCAGGGTAAGAGAGATGTTTGGAATCGGGACAGGAATCTGCGGCGCGTCGTTGCGCTTGACGGTGTTGTCGTCCTTGAACTCGAAGAAATAGAACCAGACGTTTCGGCGTCCATACGCATTGATTAGCTGCAACTGAAACTCGTAATCAGCCAGGCCGAAGAATCGTCCCCGGCGGCTGAGGCCGAGGTCAAGCCTGTGGTAAGCAGGAAGCCTTGCCCCGTTGTACCGCGCCACCAGCACATCCTGCGGGTTTACGCTAAACGGAGAATCCGTCATTTTGAATCGGCCTCCCGGCTCCGTGTAAGCCTGACCTGTGGCATAGGTAAAGACGCTAGAGAGGCGCCAACTCCGCGTGAGTCGGTAGTTCAGCACAACGCTGAGATCATGCGTCCGGTCATATTTCGGGGAGTAGTAATTGAACTCATTCACGTTGGGAAATCTGCGCCGCGTCGTGCCGTAGGTATAACCGATAAACCCATTCAGCTTACCGCGCGATTTCTCCAGCATGAACTCGGCTCCATAGGCGTAACCCCGCCCGTACCGGAACAGGTCGGAATACTCTACCCCGGCTGCATCCGGAAGGAAAGGGTCCAGTTCAAACAGACTTTCCATGGTGCGGTAGTATGTCTCCACATCAAGGTTAAAGTCATTACCCAGGTACGTTTTTGCGCCAATCACGAACTGGTCTCCGTAGGCGGGAGGCACGCCGTCGTCTGTGGTAAGCCAGAGGTCAAAGGCAGAGAAAAGTTCACTCGTTATCAGCGTCAGGAACTGATAGTAACGCCCATAGCCTGTTTGCAGCCGAATGATGGGCGAAGGACGGTATTCGAGAGATAGGCGCGGCTCCAGGCGTACATATTCGCCCTGTGAAAAGTAGTTTGCTCGCACACCTCCCTGCACCATCCACTGCGGCGTCGGGCGGAACGTGTCCTGCAGGTAGAGCGAGGTGTAAGCCGTCTGAATTCGCTCATCGAGCGTCGTCTGCTCGTCGAAGCTGTCCTTGAGACGCATGATGAAGTTGCCTGCCCAGAACCCGGTTTTGAGCGTATGCTTCGCCATCGGGATGTATTCAAAATCTCCCTTGACCGAAGTGTCGAAGACGTTGTTCTTGCGCTCGAAGACCGTTCCGGCAAACAGGAATTCCGGCGCACTGTTGTATTTCGATGAGGTGAACGTAAAGTTCGAGAAAAGGCGTTGCGAGAAAATATGCGTCCAGTTCCCGCTTACCGTGCGATTGCCGACAGAAATGTTAAACTCAGTGTCTTCCAGGGGACTGATATCAAGCCGGTCGTTTCCCGTATAGACGGAAATGGCTAACCGGTCGTTGGCAGAAGCATCGAAATTGACCTTCCCGTTGACATCGTAGAAGTAGAAATTCTCCGGTATTCCTTCAACGTCCTGCTGCCTCAACACGCTGAGCAGAGGCTCCAGGGTCGAACGCCGCACTGCCAGCATCCAGGAGCCTTTGGCATAAGGTCCTTCGGCAATGGCTCTGGAGGCGAGCAGCCCTACACTCAGCCCGCCGTGCGTATCCCGACGGTTTCCGTCTTTGTTGTAAATATCGAGCACCGCCCCGAGACGTCCCCCATACTCTGCCGGATATCCTCCCTTGAACAGCCGCACATCCTTGATGGCATCCGGGTTAAAGGTTGAAAAGAATCCAAAAAAATGACTCGGGTTGTAAACGGTCGTTCTGTCGAGCAAAACCAGTGTCTGGTCAGGCCCGCCGCCGCGAATGTAGAGGCCGCTGGAGTAATCGGAGGCAGCCTTCACGCCCGGCAGCAATTGCAGAGACCGAAACACATCCGGCTCAAGAATGGTGGGCAGCTGCTTGATCGTCTGCGTCTTGAGTTGCGAAACCCCGATGTTTTTCAGTTCCTCCTGAATCTCGCGCTCGGCGGTTATAACCACTTCTGCGGACTGCAGTGTTTCCGGTTCAAGCTCGATGTCCAACCGCCGCGCCTCCCCGGGCGATAGCGTGATTTGTTGTCTGAAATCCTCGAACCCGACGTAAGAACTGACGATGGTATAGGTGCCTGCACTGAGGTTGGTCAACGTGTAATAGCCAGCCGTATTTGTGGCGGCCCCTTCGGCGGTTCCTGCGATGATGACGTTGGCAAGGATAAGCGTTTCGCCGGTGGAAGCATCCCTGACAAACCCGCTGAGAGATGCCTGCTCCTGTCCGTACACCGTCCCCCAACCCCATAAACACAGGACAAGAAAGGCAATGATTGACTTTGACATTCTTAACAGACTCGGCATGATTAGAGATCGTTTTCGTGAACCGGCAGAAACGGAGCTCAGACAATGACGTGCAGACAAAAGCAATCCTATGAGCCGGCAGTTTATCAGAGCAGGCGCTATGCACATGAACGAGTACCTATGCGCTCAATAGACGCGCCCACTGTGGAGATCGTAACAGCGCTACGGAAACCTTAACATGAAGATGCAAGGGCATACGTGGGCGCTCCAGTGTTCATCATCTCTTGACAGAAGGCATCATGCCCAGGCGTACCCCTCACGGCAATACGTCCAAAAGCTCTCTGCCCAGATCGGGATAATCGGTGATCAATCCATCCACACCCATCTCTTTTAGCTGCCGCATCTCAGGCGCCGTATTGACCGTCCACGGAATGACTTGCATTTTTCGGCGGTGCGCCTCTTCCACGAGCCGGGCATCCACCAGCGTGTATTCAGGACTATAGATCTCCGGCACAAACCCCAGGACTTCAAGATGTTCTTCGAGGCTCCCACCCTGACTACGCTCAACCAGCAGAGCCAGTGACAGGGCAGGGTCAATACGACGGGCAACCTGTAACGTCCGCACGTCAAACGACTGCAACGTCGTGCGACTCTTGATTCCTGTTTCTACCAGCACCTGATAGATCAGCCGCACGAACTCGTCCGGTGAGGGATGTAAAACCCCGTCGCCGGAAGGCGCTGATTTCGTTTCGATGTTATACCGAACAGGATCCAACCCATGTGCTTCCACATAAGACTCGGCGGCCTTGACGACCTCGCGCAACAGCGGCTTCGACGCGCGCATTTTCTGCTGTTGCGGGAAACGTGGATGAACACGAAGTCCGCAATCGAAGGCGGCAATTTCGTCGTAAGTCATCTCGAACATCCGGCGGTTTCGCTCATCCAGTTCGGTGACTGGTTCGCCTGAGGGCAGCGAACAGATGACACTCGAAAAGTAGGGTTCATGCGAAATCACTACCTTCCGATCTCCTGAGATGACGGCATCCATTTCGAGCGTCGTCACCTCCAGTTCCAGCGCCTTGAGGAAGGAAGGAATCGTGTTTTCAGGCATCAGCCCTCTGGCTCCGCGATGCCCCTGAAGATCGAACGCGGCGGCCCGTGAAGGCGCTTGCCCCGAACTCGTCCTATCATTGTGCTGCATGGCGCTGCACCCACTCAGAATCAAAGTGCATAGAAGATTGTACAGAAGAACCCGTGAAAGCATGACTGCCTCAGAATAGGGAGTTGCCTTTCCAATCCGGCAGAACAGACTGCCACCGTGAACAATACACCTGCCCGGCGAGGAAGGTCCGACAGACGATGCAAGAACAGATATGGTCGCTTTTCGAAAGCCAGTTGTTCTCTGAACCTTCGAGAGATGACCTTTTCAATCCATATGCAGCGAGAAACGAGAGATACGACCTCCCTGATGCGGTCCAGATCCGACAAGATAACCTGCGCAATTACCTGGCGTATTACAAGACGGCGCCCCGCGTTTTCATCCTCGCCGAGGCGCCGGGTCCCTGGGGATGCCGCTTCTCAGGCGTTCCACTCGTAAGCGAAGCGCAACTGATGGACGCAGAGTTTCCCATTCAGGGCAGGCAGTCGAGCACGGCAGACGCGCCTCATTCCGAATACAGCGCCGGCATCTACTGGCGTGTACTACAGCCTTATTTCCCGTCGTTCTTCACATGGAACAGCGTGCCCTTTCACCCACATAAAAAGGGGATCCCTTTATCCATCCGCACGCCTGCCCAACGCGAAGTGGCAGCCTGCGCCGCTCTCGTCTCAGGGCTGCTGGACATCATCCGGCCGGATTTCAAGGTAGCAGTAGGTCGAAAGGCGGAATACGCTTTCAGGCTGGCAGGTTCTACCTGCACTTATGTCCGCCATCCTTCTCAGGGGGGAGCGCGACTTTTCGAGGCAGGAATCAACAATGTTTTTTGCGCTGCCGGGCTTGCAAAAACGTTTTGAATTCCGTCTTTTCTCTGACCGGAACTTCATAGTCCGACGATGGCACGGCAACGCCGGAATATGCATGTCCACGCCCTTTTCCAATGCCCCTGCTGCTATGAACCGCCAGGACCGCCTGCTTGCCATTGTCATGGAGTTACAGGGCCGCCGCTGGCAACGCGCTGAAGACCTTTCTATTGCCCTTGCGGTGAGCACGCGCACTATCTACCGGGATATGCGGGCGCTGGAGGAATCACAGATACCCATTGTCGCTGTGCCAGGTAAAGGGTATAGTCTCAACGCAGACTACCTGCTGCCGCCTATGACCCTGACGAGCGATGAGGCTGTAGCAATCCTTCTCGGCGTCCATTACATAGCCAGACACTCCGACCCGCCGCAGCAGACGGCCGCTCGCTCCGCACGTATGAAGATCGAGTCCGTATTGCCGGAAGAGATAAAGAGACACGTTAAAGAGTTGCAGGGAAGCACTCGCTTCATGCCGGTCAACGTGTTCGACGACCCCGCCGAACAGGCTTCGCTGCAAAAACTCCGCAGGGCGTGGTTGGAACAGCGCACCGTTTCCTTCGGGTACAGAAACCACCCTTCGGGTGAGTCAAAGGACAACGACACAACGTATGTGGTAGATCCATACGGGCTGGTAAGGCAAAGCGCAGGCTGGCATTTGATAGGCTTCAACCGGCAGCGTCAATCTGTCCACACATACAGCATAAGCCGAATGGATGGTTTGAGGCTGCTCGATCAGCATTTCTTACGCCCTCCCGGATATCGCAGCCTTCCGGACGAAGAGGAAGAAATTGTCGTACAAGCCTTGTTTGCCGGCGAAGTAGCAACCTGGGTCGAAAACGCCTTGCCTTTCCCCTTGAACGACGTTGAAAAAACTTCTCACGGCCTGCTCACGACGTTTCTTGTTCGCCGGGAAGAAGAAGCTGTCCCATGGCTGCTCGGATGGGGATCCTTTGTCTGCGTGCTGGCGCCTTCTTCCTTACGGCGCAGACTGGCTTACGAAGCAGGAAAGATGCAGGAGCTATATCAATCCGAGCCGGTATTACTGTTTTAGACCGTGATGCGAATAAACAGTCTACAGGCAAAGGATCCAGATGTCCGACATTTTCCAGGCAGCCGCCCGGCAATACCAGGCCGAACATGCACCGCTGGCGGATCGAATGCGCCCCCGCACACTCGACGAATTCGTAGGCCAGGAGCACATTCTCGGCGCCGGTAAGCTCCTGCGCCGCGCCATAGAGGCCGACCGCGTCACCTCCGTCATCTTTTCCGGACCTCCCGGCTCAGGCAAGACGACGCTGGCGCGTATCATTGCCAACACGACGAAATCCTATTTCACCTCCATGAACGCAGTCCTCGCCGGCGTGAAAGACATCCGGGAGGCAATAGAAGCAGCAAGGGAGCGCCTTGCGCTCCACAGACAAAAGACCATCCTGTTTGTGGATGAGGTTCATCGTTTCAACAAAGCGCAACAAGACGCGCTGCTGCCTCACGTCGAAAACGGCACCGTCGTGTTTATCGGGGCCACAACCGAGAACCCGTACTTTGAAGTGAACAAGGCGCTCGTAAGCCGTTCGCGCATCTTCCAGCTCAAAACGCTGGATGAGAACGACCTGCGGCAGGTTGCTCGCCAGACACTTTCAGAAAAAGGACGCGGCTATGGAGATCTGCGCGTCGAAATCCGGGATGAAGCGCTGGATCATCTGGTGTCTACCGCCAATGGGGACGCGCGCTCGTTGCTGAACGCGCTCGAACTGGCCGTTGAAACGACGCCTCCTGATGAACAAGGCATCATACTTATCAACCTGGAAATCGCCCAGGACAGCATTCAGCAACGGGCCGTGCTCTATGACAAGGAAGGAGACGTTCATTTTGACATCATAAGCGCCTTCATCAAGAGCCTTCGCGGCTCCGATCCCGATGCCGCGCTCTACTGGATGGCGCGTATGGTCTATGCCGGAGAAGACCCCCGGTTCATCTTCCGCCGTATGCTGATCTTTGCAGCGGAAGACGTAGGACTTGCAGACCCTCGCGCGTTGCAGATAGTTACGGCAGGCGCTCAGGC
>CBDUBU010000082.1:0-14485 GCA_965365465.1 uncultured Rhodothermaceae bacterium | reverse complement strand
TGCCACGCCTGCGCAAAATCGAGCAGGCGTTTCCAGGCAGGATGAACCGCCTCTCCAGCCTGTGCTATCAGGCCAAGCACATGCCTGACGAGCACATCCGGCTCGCCCTGATCAGCAGAAATTACCTGCTGCAAGTCTACCTGAGACGAACCCGCCCCAAGGCGGCATTCGAGGCCAATCCGGGCAATGGGGGCAAGGAAGCGTGCGTGGTCGAAAAGCCGCGCTGTGGCCTCCTCGGGAAAAAGCGCAGCAGGAAGATCGTCTCTCAGCAGCGCGAGGGAGTCTTCGATAACAGGATAGGCTCTCTGCCGACGTTGTCCGAAGTCAGGTGCAGCAGCGTCCTCCCGCGCCTCCGAGGTTATGATCCCGGTATGGGGGCTGCCTGTCATGCCGGTTGTGCCTGGAGGTGGTTGGTCCGGGCGGCGTCCTGAACGATGGCATCGCAGATCTCAGGCAGCGCGTCCAGGCCCTCCGGCCGGTCCACGCGGCGCACCGGTACGGATCGGGCAAGGGCGCCGAGAGTTCTGAAATCCTGCGCCTGTCCCTGGCCGGTCAGCACAAAACGGACGTAGACGTGCTCCAGCAATTTCATCAGCGCGGCAGAAGCGGGCACAGGCGCGATGCTGGTTGCACGCCGCGCCGGGTCACGCGCCTCCAGCAAATAAATGCCGCCTACCGGAAGCACCTGCGGCGAAAGTGCATCTCCCTCTAGTTCAAGGTAACGCTTAGCCGGTCCCTCCTGGGCTTTCCAGACAGGATCCAGATCCTCCTCGTTTTCTGCAAACTGCAGGACGGCATCGGGGCGAAGGCGCATACGGACAGGGCCGGGATGCACCCGAAACGTACCGCCTTGCGCTTCCAGCGCCGCCACGTCGTCAGCCAGCACACGAAAACCTTTTTTCCGCAACGTGGCGGCGGTGGTTGTTTTGCCGGAGCCGCGATGGCCCAGCAGTAGAATGGCCTGCTCGCCCACTTCGACGACGCTCGCGTGCAAACAGGTTACACCTCGCGCACGCAACACACATCCCATCACCTGTCCGATCAGCAAGGGAGACAGGTCTTCCGGGGTCGCGCCGGGACTCGACGTAACCCACAGGCGTTGTCCCGGCGGGTCGATGACGAATTCGGCAAACCGACCTCCATAGGCATACCGGAGTCGCCGGAAACCTTCTCCCGGCGTGATACACGCCTCGACGATGCTGTTTCCCTGCTCGGCAAGCCGGGGAAGCGCCTGCCAGGACCCGGCAGCCTGTAGCTCGTCTGCGGGAGGAGGGGAAAACACAATGGATACGTCTACCGGCGCTGGACCACTAGCGGGGGCCAGCCCTGAGACAGGCTGGTCCGCTCGGATCCGCATACCGTAGACCTGATACACAGGCATACTTCCAGTCTCTTGCACGCTTACGAAACGGTGCAATCTTCCCAGCCGTTCGGGCAACCGCCTCCCTCTATCGGGAAAGGAGTTACGGCAGTGAGTTCCGCCGCGCTGCCATAGACGCGAAACTTCGGGCTGTGGTACGATTCCTTTTCGACGGCAAAATCTTTTCCGTCGTGCTGTGCTGCTTCTTGCATGATGTGTCCTCCTTGTTGTGTGAGTGGGTGTATATGATGCAGCGCTACGCGCAGACGTGCGCGTGATGCTGCTTCCGTAAACAGCGCACGACTGTCAGGCAGCGTGCTCCTGCGTCTGGATCTGTAAAAGTCCGTATCTGGACAGCAAACCAATGATCTTGCCCAAGTCGCGATCCAACTGCTCTGCCGGGACATCAAAACGGTTCAACAGGGCAGTGCGCGCCTCCTCGACGGTGTCAGATGCGACAAGCGCTTCCCAGATGCGTGTGCCCACGTCATCCAGGCCGTAGTAAAACCCGTCTTCCACATTGAAAAGCACGGACTCGTCGCCGAGTTGTTGCACCAGAACATGCTCCGAGACGGAGACCTGGCAGGGAAGGGCAGAGGGAAGCGTATCCCGTTCGTCTTTCATTCCGGCTTGCGTTGCAAATGAAGATCGTGTGAGGCTTCCGTAACGTTACGGTAACTGCCTGCCCGAACCAAGCGCTATGAGACTGAAATAGCCTTGCGTTTCAGGCGCAGATCCGCGCGACGCCATGCGCCAATTCCGGGATATGGAGAAAGGCAACGAGAAGCAATCTGTTACGTGCGAACGGCGGCGCGGGTGGCGCCGGTCGTAAAGCCCCCGTCTACCAGCAGGATCTGCCCGGTGATGTATTCCGAAGCGTCGGAAGCCAGAAACACGACGCTCCCGTCCAGGTCGTGCGGCTGGCCGGGGCGGTGGAGCGGGATGCGGTCGGTGATGTAACCGAGCCATTCCTGGTTCTCGTAGAGCACCGCGTTCTGCGCCGTCTTGAACCAGCCCGGCGCCAGCACGTTGACGGTGATGCCGTGCCGCCCCCACTCGGCAGCCAGCGCTTTCGTCATCTGCAAAACCCCTCCCCGGCTCGCCGTGTAGGGCACGATGCCTTCCATGCCGAAGATGCTGGTGCAGGAGCCGATGTTGATGATGCGGCCATAGCGGCGCTTTATCATCTCCCGCGCAACGGCCTGTGCGCAGAAAAACTGACCCTTGAGGTTGGTGTCGAGCACCGTATCCCAGTCGTCCCAGGTCACTTCCAGACTGGATTTACGGATGTTCAACCCGGCGTTGTTTACCAGGATGTCGATCTTGCCGTATGCATCGAGCGCAGCGGCCGTCATGGCCTGGATCTGGTCATGGGAGCGCACGTCGAGTTCGACGGGCAAGGCTTTTCGGCCAAGCGCCTCGATCTCCCGCCTGAACGCATCCAGCGCGGAAAGATGGCGGCTCGTGATGACCAGATCGGCTCCGGCGCGGGCGAGCGCCCGTCCGAAGTACTGGCCCAGGCCCCGGCTCGCGCCGGTGATGAGGGCTGTTTTTCCCGTAAGGTCGAAGGGTTCGGTTTGCATGGGTTCTAGTCGTGTTCGGCCAGATGCTGCGGGTTGAGAACGATTTTGATGAGATCCTCCCGGCCTGCATACAGCCGGTCGAAGGCTTTGCCGCCGCTCGAAAGCGGCAGCACTTCGCTGACGAGCGGCATCACCGCGACCTTGCCGGAGGCCACCAGATCGACGCATTCACGGTACTCGCCGCTGCTTGCATAGGAGCCGCGCAGCGTCAACTCTTTCGAGATCACTTCCTGCACGTCGATCTCCACGTGCTTTGTCAGGTTCCCCACCAGCACCACGCAGCCTCCCGTGCGGGTCACGGCAAGGGCCTGTCGCAGCGTCGCCGGGAAGCCCACCGCCTCGAAGCTGATATGCGCCCCCTGCCCCTCTGTTTGCTCCAGGACGAACTGCGCCAGATCCTTCTGCTGCGGATTTACCGTCGCGCTCGCGCCGAGTTCGGCAGCCAGGGTAAGCCGGGAGGCGTTGACATCCGAGACGATGATCTTTTCCGCCCCTTTGAGCCGGGCCGCCTGCAAGATGAAAAGGCCAATCGTTCCTGCTCCGATGATGACAACGGTATGCCCCGGCCCCACTTCACCCTGGTTGACCGCGTGAACGCCGATGGAAACCGGTTCGAGCAGGGCCGCCTCCACGAAGGAAAGCGCCTCCGGCATTTTAAGGACGGTCCAGGCCGGCAGGACCACGTACTCGGCCATGGCGCCGTGGCGCTTCATCCCCGGAACCGAAACGCCCAGCACCTGCCGTTTCCGGCACCGGTTGTAGCGCCCCTGCCGGCACGCTTCACATTCGTTGCAGTAGACCGTGGAATCAAAGCACACCCGCTCGCCGGGTCGAACCGCAGCGACTTCGCTGCCCACCTTCTCGACCACGCCCGCCGCCTCATGGCCCATGATGATCGGCGGCATCCGGCGTCCGGTCTGGCCTGTGTAGCCATGCACGTCCGAGCCGCAGATGCCGCACGCCTGCACCCGGATCAGCACGTCCTCCGGACCCACTTCGGGATCGGGAACGTCGGTGTAGGTGAACTGAAAAGGTTCGGTATGAAGCAATGCTTTCATCAGAGCACGTAGGGAATCTGGAAGATGCAGAAGTAGCCGAACACCAGAAACGCCACCAGCAGACCGGCGGCAAAAATCCAGTGTGGGCGCAAAATCTCTCCGGCCTCTTTGTTGAACAGCTTCGGCATTACGACATAAAGGCCGATGCCGACCCAGAGCGCCTGAAGCGGCGTGAGCAACAGGCCGTCCAGCACCGCGCCGAGTTTGACGAGAAGAACAGGCTGCACGCCCAGGGTGAACACGATCACCATGTTGGTAAAAAGAAAAAAGAGGAGGAACAGCCGGAACTGGGATTTCCAGGCAAAGCGGCGGTTGAAACCGGGCAGGCAGATCCGGAACGTATCGGCGAGCAGGCGCGGCCATCCCGCGAGCTGACCGACCTGGGTAGCGATCAGCGCAGCCGCGCCTCCCAGGATGAAAAGCATACCCCCCGTCTCACCCCAGCGCGTGGCAAAGAGGTTGGAAAGTGTAAACGCAACCTGCGTGCCTTCCGGGGCCAGTTGCCGGGCGCCGAGCACGCCTGCCCCGGCCAGCAAAAAGCCCACCGTAACGGTCGTTCCGATGACCATTGCCAGCGTAGCATCCGCATACACCACGCGGCACCACCCTTTGATGCGCAGCGCCCCTTCCCTCGTGAGACTCTTCAACGCGGCCTCGTCGGCAGGCTGTCCGTATTTCGCGCCTTCAGCCGCCCCGTAGCCCGCGCCGAGCACCCAGTAGGTGTACCATACCTGACTGGCAAAGCCGCCGGCCCCCCAGCCCAGCAGCGGCAAAATCTCCCGCCACGGATTCTCCGAAATACCCTGTCCGAGCGCCCACGCCGGAACCTCCGGCACGGTGGGGATGAAACCGGCGAAAAAGTCCGATAGCGACGGAAACACATGAAACGCTACAAAAAGCACCCCCAGCACAACGATGGCTACGAGCAGACTCATCACGATCTTGAGCCGCTCGAAAGCGCCGGACCATACGACCGTTACCGCGAAAATCGTGATGATCCAGCCCGAGAGCTTCGGGGAGATGCCCGTCAGGCTGCTGACAAAAACCCCGCCTGCCGAGGCAATGGACCCTATCGAGATCGCCGCCGTGCCCAGTTGGGCAACCAGCACGATCCAGACTGCCCAGTGCCAGTTTTTCGGTCCCGGCATACGATCAAACATGTCGATCATGCCCTCGCCGGTGCAGACGGTGTACCGGGCGCCGCTCATCCCGATCCAGTACTTCAGGAAAATCCCGAACACAATCGTCCAGATGACCGCTGTGCCAAGAATGGCGCCGGTGCGCGTCGCCAGGATCACTTCGCCGGAGCCGATGTACTCAGCGGTCCAGACAAAGGAGGGGCCGACCAGCAACAGAATGGAAAGACCGCGGGGCGGCTTCCGGATAAGCGGCGGCTGTGTGGTGGTTGCCGGGAGTGGTTCCTGCATGTTGCCTCAAGAAGATAGCCTGGAATCGCTTTTTTGCACGCACCGCCTCCCTGACGAAACATTCGTGCTTACGAAAGGATGGCCTTCTCATGGGTACGGTGACGAAGAATACGCACTGCAACAACCCGGAGCAACCGTGCTACTGCCTGCCGAGCACTTCCAGCGCCTTTTCCAGAATGGCGTCTTTGGCAAACCGGATATCGGTGGAGGTGATGGTCTCCGGCACATCCGGGGCGATCCCGATCCCTTCGAGCACTCGCCCGTCATGCGTAGATTGAATCCAGACGGGAAAACGATAGGTCCAGCCATTCGGGAGTTCACGAAACAGAGGGTTGCCGAACCCTCCCCCCGTAGTGTCTCCAACAATGGTTACATTGGGCAAACCATCCATTGCCAGCGTAAAATTCTCGCACGCGCTGAAGCAGCCCCGGTTCGTCAGCAGCGCGATGGGACCGGTGAAACGCTCCTCTCCCTCCGGCTTGACGTATTTGGGCTTCAACTCCGTGAAATCCGAGTGGCCGGGGCCGTTGCGGTACTGATAATAAGAAAACAGTCGTTCCTGGTCGGCAAAACGGCCTGCGATGCTTTCCGCATTGGAGGTAGAGCCGCCGCCGTTATCGCGCACATCCACAACGAGCGCGTCAAACGGGCCGAGTTCACGCAGCGCAACGTCAATGTCATCCGCCCACCCGGAGCCGCTGAACCCGGCAATATGTACGTACCCGACCCCGCCGCTCAGCCGTCCGTAGGTGATATTCTCCTTACCCGTCACCGTATAGGTGTTGTTGAGGTAGACGATTTTTACCTGATTGAAAAAGAAATTGTGCGGGTAGTTGTCACGCCACCCGGAGTAGCCGCACTGGCCTGTGGAGGTTATGATGTTCACGTGCCCGTCCTTCAGGGCTTCGCTCATCGCGCATAAAACATCAAAGAGTTCTGCGCTCCCTGTTGCCTCGTTCACTTGCGGACGGTATTCCTCGTAAAGCTGGTTCCAGTCTATGTCCTTGACGGCGAAATGCGAATAATGCCGGTCCATGTCCTGCCAGAACAGGTCGAAGTTTTCGACAGGCGTGTTGCCGACCTCCGGGCCGACCCAGTGGTCGGCGCAAGCCGGCAACAACAAAAGAACGCTCACGCTCAGCAAGGCACGCAGCATAGGAGTTCTACCGTTTGAGCAACAGGCCCATCGTAAACAGATATTGTACGGCGCGGGCGGGAAAAGGCTCTTGCGCCCTGTAGTGAGAAAACGCGAGCGCGGTGCGCAGCGCGAGGCGGGAAGAAAGCTCCCGCTCATAAGCCAGCGTCGCATCCAGTGCAAAAAAAGAATCAATCGTGGAAAAACGCCCTTGCCAGTACCCTCTCAGGCTGTAGGGCGGACGCACGACGTAGGCCAGCGCCGGCAGCGAGAGGCGCAGCGTTGCTTCGCCTTTCTTTCCCATGCGCCGGGAGCCAAGCAGCGCCGCGTTCAGGGAGGTGTAAAAAATCCCCACATACTCCGTCGCCGACGGCATCAGCTGGTGCTCCCGATAGTGGTAGAAATTGTCGGACAGAAACCCGGCAAACAACCGGCTTTTTGCCTCCGACGATCCCGCAATTTTCCGCCCATACCCGCCCTGAACCTGTAGAAAGCCTCCCTGCTGCCTGTGAAGCGATCCGCTGGTGATCGAGGATGAGAACCGGCTGCCTCCGCCCATCGCCGCGAGCCTGTAGTGGTTCCGGCTGCCGCGATACCGGTAGTCCAACCAGACCTGCGCGACGGCGCCCTGATAACGCAATGGAGAGGCCAGTTCGTCGCGATTCGCTTCCCAGCCAATCCCGATGCCTGATCCCAGAAGGTGTTTTCCCGGGAGAACGTCCTGCGCCGCCGCACCGCACGCAAATGCCAGGCTGATGCAAAACAAAATCCCGCACCTGAAACAACATGGCTGTCTTGCCATAACCACCCGGCTGAAGTTATCCATTCGGCGCCTTTTGCGCTTGCGTCCAACCTACTGCACACCGTGCGAAACACCAAGCCAAAAGAAATGGGACCATAACGGACCTTTCGCCCGTATACTTCTTCTATCCGGCGTTTTACAGCGCACGGATTGGAAGGACGAACTATGTTTTCACGAAGGCACAGAGGTGCAATATTTATGGCCAAGCAAGAACCCATCAAGCAGGAAGGAGTCGTTACGGATGCCCTCCCCAATGCCCAGTTCCGGGTTGAACTCGAAAACGGGCATGACATCCTCGGGTTTCTCTCCGGCAAAATGCGGAAGTTCTTTATCAAGATCATTCCCGGCGACCGCGTCGATGTCGAAATGTCGCCCTATGACCTCACACGGGGCCGCATCGTGTATCGCTACAAGGGATAAACGCACGACCCTGGCGCAGCGCTGAGGAGTCTCCTGTTCCTCAGCGCTATGCAGGCGACCAGCGACAAACGCCTTCGATTCCTGTTTCAAGAAGTTATCGGCATCTCTCCGGCAAGGCCCTGTGACAGATCGGCCCGCTGCAAACCGGGCAGGTTGCCGGAATAACCTTTCCCGCCCGCCATACCCTGTCTTACGCCGCTAACCGAAAGGGAGCACCTGCCGTTCTCACGGCATAGATGCTTCCCTTGTTCAGCATGACACGGCCTCTGGCGATGCCGCATCCCTGAAGCATCATCCTGACGGGCGCGAAGGATCTAACCCGAATGACACGCGCTTGCAAAAGGCGCTGCCGGCATTTCAGGGCTTCGGACAAGAGGCGCAGCGCCTAACGAGAGTAGATCCCCTCCGACGCTCATCACCTTCCCGCTAGCGGCGATTTGATGGCCGGCCTCGTCCCCTTCCCTGACGGCCTTGCCCACCTTGCCCTCCTCCAGACCGACCCTGCGCACAGCGCTCGAAGGCCGGTAGATGTTTTTCCAGAGATGCCTGTTGCAGGTTCTCGAATACGAGCCGTACGTCGGCAGGCAGATCAAGGGCCAGGAAGCGCTCGTACAGGGCAGCATTCTCGCGCTCGGCCAGAGCGCCCGCTTCGCAAGCGCGTTGCACCGAGGCATAAGCAGGGACATCCTCTTTTTTCCATTCGTTGGCAGGCAGTTTCCATCCATACCGGCGGTAGAGGCGGGCCAGGGCCTGCATGTGCCATCCCTCCGCCTGCACAATGTTCGAGAAGGGCCGAACGTCTCCGAAATCCTCGATCATGCGTTGCAGAGTCGTCAATGCCCGGTATTCGTCCTGCACGGCGGCATCCAGCATGGCCTTGATATCGGTTCGGGCCGGAAGGGCTTGCTCCAGCGTATCCGGAGACACCAAAACAGGGGGCTGCAAGGATTCGGGTTGCCCCGATCCAGCGTCCGATGCCTCTCCGGACATCACGAAGGTATCTCGCCGCGCGGCTGCGTCGCCTGGCCTGTCGTCAGGCTGATCGCATACCGGCTGCAAGAAGCACGCGATAATGAGCAATATGCCTGCCACGCCTTTCATCTACTCTTTTCATAAAGTCCTGCACCCGTTCGACGGAAGGAAAAGGGCAGCCATGCAGTCGTTAGCAGCCTGTCCGAAGATAGAATGGAAACGCTGCTGTCCTTTACCGCGCTTTACCGGACGGTATACAGTACCGGATTCAGTCGTCCCGGCTCTCCTCAAGGTCTTCCTGTCCTGCTCCGGAAAACACGGACGCTTCAGTGCGCGTCTCCGGATGCGCAATCTGACCGCCCTGGTATCCGGTCCACACCAGCAATCCACTTTCGATGATCCCGAGCGTCAGAATCACAGGAACGACCCAGGCCGGGATCCGGCTGCGGAATGCCACTAATGCCGCCAGCGCAAGCACACCGAGCAGCAGGGACCCGATCATGGCGATAAAAGCAGCCTCCTCGTGAGGCTCAATCACCGCCTCAGATACCTGTGCCAGTGATTCCACCACTTCCTCGGCAGGCTCGCCCGTCAGATAAACCCCAATCGAGAACAAGCCGGACAGGACAAATACTCCCAGGCTTGCCTTCAACACTTCCGGCTTTTTCCAGATCATCGCATAGGCGAGCAGCGAGAGTGCGAAGATGGTCCCCAGAATAGGAATATGATTGAGAATCAGATGAAGTTCGGCGGCATTCATGGCAGTGTACCGAATGGTGTGCTCAGGGAACGATGCTGTATTGCTTGAGGACATCGGGGTTGAAAACGAGATCCTCTCCGAGAAACCGCTCCAGATCGATCAGGTAGAAGTAGTAATCGTGGAGCGTATCGTAGTACCGCTTCTGGCTGCTCAGATAGGTGCGCTGGGTATCCAGCAGGGTGAGCAGATCCAGTTCTCCCATCTGGTAGCCTTCACGGGTGAGCCGGAGCAGTTCCTCGGCCCGTTCGCGCACCGTCTCGTGGTAGCGCCGCAGGGCGCGCTCACTGATCTCGTAGCTGTGCCATGCCTGCTCGACCTGCTTCTTGAGATCCAGATAGATGCCCTTCTGCTCCCATACCTGGCTCTGCTGCCGGGCGCGAGCCATCTGCATCTCGCCCCGGTGGTTGAGCATGAACCACAGCGGAATCTTCAGTCCCACCTGGAACCCGTAAGACTTGAAGCCGCCGCCGTAATCCTGCGGGTAATAGTCGAGCCTGATGTCCGGCAGCAGACGGCTGCGCGTCTGGCGGACACCGAGACGTGCGGCATCCAGCATCCGCGCCGCGCCGCGCAGTTCAGGCTGGCTCTCCAGACGACCCATAGCCTGTTCCTGGCTGATGCCTGCCTGGAAGTAAACGAGCGTATCCGGAAACTGGATCTGGTAGCGCTGGTCTGCCGGGTCCAGACCGATGACGTTGAAGAGGGCATACCGTGCATTCTGAAACTGCCGGTGCGCTTCCTCCATGTTGCTTTGCGCCTCGGCAAGCTGGATTTCCGCCTTGATCTGGTCAAGGCCGGAAGACTCTCCCGCTTCGGTGCGGACGGCAACTGCCTGCTGCAAGCCTTCGGAAAGGACGACTTCCTGCTCGCGCAGGTGAACCATCTCCTGCGCGTAGAGCAGGTCGGTATACGCTTTCTTGACATCTGCCTTGAGGCGAAGCGATGCGGCTTCCAGTTGAAGCAGCAGCGCCTCCTGCTCGGTACCGACCTTTTTGACCCTGTAGTAGCTCTGAAGTGGGAAATCAATCGACTGCGACACCGCCCAGCGCTGCTCTGCGTAGCCGCTGCTTCCACCCGTGGGAATGCCCTCCCTGAAGTAAAGCAGTTCCGGCGACGGCAGGCCAAAGGCGCTCCACCGCTCTCCGCTTTTTGCATCGATCTGCCGCCTGAGCTGGTTCAGCGCAGGACTGGAGGCATGGGCCAGCCGGATCGCTTCGTAAACGCCCAGCCGGTCAGCCTCGCCGGGCGTTCCCTGAGCCGATGCCGCCGGCGCCAGCGACACGAACAGCATGGCTATTCCAAGCGCCCGCGCCCGCGCCAGCCCGTGCGCCTTCCGTATGTGCTTCTTTTGTTTCATCGCAACTGCATTGCGGAACGCGCCTCGGCTATGCATACTCAAGCAACCTCTATTTCACGGGGTTTTTTCTCGCCATGCCCGTTGACGCTGAAGGCATCTTCTCCCCCCGGTATGTGGCCGTCCTTCTCGAACCAGTCGTAGATGGTCGGAAGCACCCGCAGCGTCAGGATGGTTGCCGTAATCAGGCCGCCGATCACGACGGTGGCGAGGGGCCGCTGCACCTCCGACCCCGGACCCACGTTGAAGGCCATGGGCACGAAACCCAGGCTGGCTACCAGCGCCGTCATCAGCACCGGGCGCAGGCGATTCGCTGATCCTTCGATGGCGGCCCGACGCACCGTGTAACCCTGGCGGCGCAGTTCGTTCAGGTGCGAAACCAGCACCACGCCGTTCAGAACCGCCACACCGAAAAGGGCAACGAACCCGATGCTGGCTGATACCGAGAGGTACATTCCCCGGACCCAGAGCAGGAAAATCCCGCCGGAGAGCGCAAACGGAAGGTTCAGAAAGATCATCCAGGCGTACCGCATCTGGCCGAACATCAGGTAGAGCAAGCCGAGAATGATGAAGAGCGACAGGGGCACGACGATCAACAGATGCCGCATGGCGCGCTGCTGGTCTTCAAAGGAGCCTCCGTATTCGATGAAATTGCCCGGTGGAATATCCACGTTCCGGCGGATGGCCTCCTGCAAGTTGGCGACGTAGGCGCCAATGTCGATGTCCTTGATGTTGACGCCTACAATCACACGCCGCCAGCCGTTTTCTCGCGCAATCTCACGCGGCCCTTCTTCAGCCTTGATGGAGGCCACGCGGTTGAGCGGGATGTAGTCGCCGTTCGGGAGCGGGACCGGGACATCCAGGATGCCCTGAAAGTCCGAGCGCACGATTTCCGGATAGCGCACCATGATGTCAAAGCGGCGCTGGCCCTCAAAGACCTGGCTGGCCGCCTGTCCTCCTATCCCGGCCTCCACGATTTGCTGCACGTCCGCCACATTCAGGCCATAGGCTGCAATGGCATCCCGGTCCACTTCGATGTTGAGGTACGGCTGCCCGGCTGTCTGCTCGACGAAGAAATTGTCAGTCCCCGGCAGCGACGGCAAGATCCGGCCTATGCTTTCGCCGATCCGGTCGAGCACGTCGAGGTCCTCGCCAAAAATCTTGACGGCCACATCAGACTTGACGCCGCTCGTAAGCTCGTCTACCCGCATGGCGATGGGCTGCGTGAAGTTGTAGGAAAGTCCGGGTTCCGAAGCCAGGTACGGGCGCATGGCCTCCTGAATCCTGTCTTTGGTCATTCCCTTGCGCCATTCCGAACGCGGCTTGAGGATCACCCATACGTCGGTCTGGTGGACGCCCATCCAGTCGTTCGCCAGGTCGGAGCGGCCTGTCTTCGGCACAACGGTGCGCACCTCGGGCACGTTCTTCATCACCTGCCGCGCAAACCAGTCGGCGTTTTTAACGGACTCATCGAGCGTGACGCTGGGCATACGCACCTGCTCCACCAGGATCGAGCCTTCGTCCAGTTCCGGGAGAAACTCGGCCCCGAGAAACGGAAGGAGCGCCATCGAAAAACCGAACAGCAAAAGCGCGATAGCTACGGTGCGGTACCTGCGGTCCAGGTTTTTTTCGAGAAAACGTCTGTACCGGGGCAGCATCCACTCCATGACATAGTTGCGGCGCACCCGGACGCCTTTCCGGAAGACAAGCGCAGCCACGGCCGGCACGTAGACGAGCGCCAGAATCAGGGAGCCGAAAACAGCCGTTGCCACCGTGATCGCCATGGGCCGGAAAAGAATCCCCTCCATGCCGCTGAAGGTGGCGATCGGCACGTAAACCATCAGAATGATGAGCACCCCGAAAAAGATGGGCCGCGCCACCTGATGCGCTGCCTCGCGGAGAATCTGGATCCTGGGCCGCCCGCTCCGATCCGTTTCCAGCCGATGCACCATGTTCTCGATCATGACGACCGAGCCATCGACCACCATGCCGAAGTCGATGGCGCCCAGGCTCATCAGGTTGGCGGCCAGGCCAAACTCCCGCATCCCGATAAAGGCAAAAAGCATCGAGAGCGGAATCACCGAGGCAACGATAAGCGCGCCCTTGATCTCTCCGAGCAGCAGCAAAAGCACGGCAATGACGAAGAAACCGCCCTCCAGCAGGTTGGTCTTGATCGTTTCCGTCGTGCGGTCAACGAGGTCGGACTGGTCGTAGAACTTTTCGATGTGTACGCCTTCCGGCAGCCCCTGGTTGATCTCTTCAATCTTCGCTGCAATGTCCTCGATCACCTCACGTCCGTTCCCGCCGCGCAGCATCATCACGATGCCGGTGACGATTTCGCCCTTACCGTCCTGCGTGACCGCGCCCTGGCGAAGCTGCAAGCCCGGCTGAACACGCCCGATGTCTCGTACACGAATAGGACGGTTGTTGATTTTGGTTACGATGACGTTCTCGATGTCGGAGATATTGCGGATCAAGCCGAAGCCCCGGATGATGTACTGCTCGCGGTTATGCTCCAGATAGTTGCCGCCCGAGACGCTGTTGTTGTTGGAAATGGCATCGATCACGTCGCGCAGTCCGATGTTGTAGGCGCGGAGCCTGTTCGGGTCAACGACTACTTCATATTGTTTGACGAACCCTCCGAAAGCAGTGATCTCCGTCACGCCCCTGATCGTCTTGAGTTGCGGCGCGATCAGCCAGTCCTGCATCTCGCGCAATTCGGCCAGGGTATACCCGTCTCCGCGCACCCGGTACTGGTAGATCTCCCCCAGCGCCGTCGAGATCGGCCCGAGTTGCGGCATATTCACCCCGTCCGGCAGTTCGCCCGCGACGCTCTGAATGCGCTGGGATACCATCTGCCGGGCAAAATAGATGTCCGTGCCCTCTTCAAATTCGATGGTCACAGCGGAAAGGCCGAACTGTGAGATCGAGCGCACCTCTTTTACGTCCGGCAGGCCGTTCATCGTCGTCTCGATGGGAAAGCTTACCAGCCGTTCTACGTCGTAGGGGGAATATCGCCCGGCTTTGGTAATGACGAGCACCTGCACCGGCGTCACGTCGGGAAGGGAGTTAATCGGCAGGTTGAGCAGGGCCATAACGCCGCCGAAGGACATCAAAAGCACGAGCGAAAGTGCTACGAACTTCTGGCGCAGGCTAAAATCGATGATTCTGTTCAGCATGGCAGGTTAACCAACCGTCTCACCAGGTTCACGTTCGGCGCCGGAGCGGGGATGGCTATCCTTTACCGGGTCTCACAGTGGCATCGGCAGCAGCGTGCCCTTCCGAAGGGCCAGGCTGTGGGGCACGAGGTGGAGGCACTGCCCCGCGGTCGGGTCCTGACGGCGCTGGTCGTGCTGGCTGTCCTGACGTTCTCCAAGAACGCCTACACGTCGTCGCTGTCGTCCTTCTACACCTTCTACGTGATCGAGCGCTTCGGGCTCTCGGTGGAGCAGTCGCAGCTCATGCTCTTCGTGTTCCTGGGCGCGATGGCCCTGGGCGTCATGATCGGTGGGCCCATTGGCGACCGGATCGGGCCGCTTGCCGTGATCTGGGTGTCGATCCTGGGGGTGCTGCCCTTCACGCTGGCGCTGCCTTACGCGAACCTCTGGGGATCG
>CBDUBU010000081.1:0-14485 GCA_965365465.1 uncultured Rhodothermaceae bacterium | reverse complement strand
GTCGGTCGGCATCGTTGCCAACCAGCCTGCGTTCCTGGCAGGGGATCTGGATCTCAACGCTGCCGTGAAGGGCGCCCGCTTCGTGCGGTTCTGCGACGCCTTCAACATACCCCTCGTCGTCTTTGTTGACGTGCCCGGTTTTCTTCCCGGCGCCGAGCAGGAATGGAATGGAATCATCCGTCATGGAGCCAAGCTGCTGTTTGCGTTCTGCGAGGCCACCGTGCCCAAGATGACCGTCATTACCCGCAAAGCTTACGGCGGAGCTTACGATGTCATGAACTCCAAACACATTCGCGGCGATCTGAATTATGCGTGGCCGACAGCCGAGATTGCAGTCATGGGACCGCAGGGAGCCGTGGAAATCATTTACCGCAAGCAAATAGCGGCGGCAGAGAACCCGGAAGACGCAGAGGCGCAGTTCGTGACGCAATACCGCGAGAAGTTCGCCAACCCCTATATCGCAGCAGAGCACGGGTATGTCGACGATGTCATTCTGCCCGGTCAGACCCGGCACAGACTCATCAAAGGTCTGGAAATGCTCAAGAACAAGGTGGTCAATAACCCGCGCAAGAAGCACGGAAACATACCGCTCTGACGACGCCCTGCTTCATTCGAAACACTTAGGGCCTCGCCACAAAGGTCTTCGTTCCGACATAGCGGTGGCGTGTGTTAAAAAAGCCGTCACCCTTTCCTTTAGGGTCCTTTCGGAATACGCTAACCGTGTACGTTTTGCCCTGTTCGAGCGGCGGCGCCTCTCCAACTTCGGAACCGGGAGGAGGCGCGCCATACGTAACAGGAGACCGGAGGTTGTTTGCGTAATCGCTTCCCTGTCTTGCCGTCCACAAAACACCGAACCCATTTCCGTCCTCGGCTCCTTCGTAGACATTCAATTCGTAGGCATCGGGCGGCGTCCATGAGATGACGGGACGCAATCCGGCTCCTACATTCACAACAGGCTCCTGGTCGCTATCGCTCAGATGGATTCCGCCGCATCCAGCTACCTGCATCACGTGCATGAATAGTATGCTCAACGCTGCAGCGGCGCTTAACCTGACTTTATTCTGTAACATACATTTGAGTGCAAGAAAGCTAATGTAAGCCGACGGCAGCGGTCCCGAAACACCGCAGGGCTACCGGCGAGGCCGAACCCGCACGCCAAAGGCCCGGCCCGGATTTTTTCTGGTTAACAAGTTCACCTCCTCGTCGGAAAATCCTGCGTTTTTCAGCGCCGGAATGAACGTTGTGAATAGCGCCTCATAAGGACGCGGCGGCCTTTCGCCCGGCGTAAACGAATTGCCGTCGTGGGAAAGCAGCACCTGATTCAAAAAGCCCCGTCTCTTCATTTCTGAAACCAGTTCGAGATGCCGTGCTATGGTCTCAGCGCCCAGGCCGTCGAACTCCAGCCAGGCCCCTTCTTCGGCAGCGCGCACCAGATCATCCATCTGCTCCACTCCGTGCGCGTGAACCCATATCCACGCCTCCGGAGAAACGCCCTCCTGCTTCAGAATAGCCAACTGCTCTTGCGCCGCCGCAGGATTGTTTCCCGTGTGAACGGCAAGCGTGAGACCTGTCATCAGATGCAGGCGTGCGCCCGCCCGCACCAGCTTCGCATCTATCTCCGAGAGAGGCCCTCCATCAACGCCTACTTTCATAAAACCGGGGCGAATGCCGGTGTCTCCAATCCCATCCTGCCATTCACGATGCCAGCGCCCGGTAAGTTCGTCAACCGTCTCCCTGAAGGCGTGCTCCGGGACATACCGGTCGTTTGCCGCTCCGTAGTAACCAGTATTTGTGATGATGTGCAACCCGGTTTGCCCGGCAAAGGTTTTCAGCAACCCAGGATCCCTACCAAAATAGGCAGCCGTGCAGTCTATCACCGTTCCGCATCCGAGACCCTTGATATGGCGCAGATAGGGAACAACCGCATCCTGAAGCTTCTCCGCATCGTAATCAGGATCTATTGCGGGATCCAAGCCAAAAATGGACATTACATGTTCATGTGGCAGCACCAGTCCGGCATCATCCGGCGCGACAAGCCCATTTACCGTCATCAGCATCCCATCTTCACGAGAGGCATGAGCGCGCCCTTCAACGGGGAAGGAGCCGGGCTGGATGAAGGAACTCCCGGCCATCAGCATCCCTGTTTTTATCCATGTACGACGATCCATTACAGCCTCTTCGATTTAAAATCCTTACTTCCGATGATGGCTGCTTGCGTATGCAGCAACCACGCCGCCCGGTAATAAAAAACAACCCGCACAGTCGGAAAGAAAATACTACCTGTTCCGAACAGTTGTCTATCGTCTGCTTAACCTATATCTTCGTTGACTTCGCAAAGTCGCGTAGTCTTCTCGAAAGGCACAAATGCCTGTTGTGTATCTAATTCTCAAAAACCGGCGTCTTCCGGCGCAGTATCGTGATCCTGATCTTAACTCCCGACCTCAATACAGAGCGTAGCGAATACAAACAGCTTCTGGGATACCTGAATGCGTTGACCGGAATCGAGTTTCGCGTGCATCATGTTCAGGGCGCGGAACAACGATTGACGGAAGTATACCTGATAGGCGATACGGCTACGCTGTCAACCGACTTCATGCGCAGCCTGCCCTGCGTGGAGCGCGTCGTTCGCGTTTCCGAATCGTACCGTGTGCTGGGCAGGCACAAAAATGACGACCGCCCCAGTTCTTTCGAGTATAACGGCGTCACCTTTGGACAGGATACGCTCAACGTTTTTGCAGGACTCTGCGCCGTCTCTACACCGGAGCACGTAGAAACGATGATGCGTGCGCTCCGCGACAATGAGCAGACCTGTACGCGGATGGGCGCTTACAAGCCACGCACCAACCCATACTCCTTTCAGGGGCACGGCAAGGCGTGCTTGCCCTACGTGTTCGAGTATGCGGGCAAGTATGGCCTCAAAGTGATTGCGATGGAAATAACCCACGAATCCCACGTAGCGGAAATCGACGAAGCGCTCGAAAAAACCGGCCATCCGACCGGGATCATGCTCCAGATTGGTACGCGCAACATCCAGAACTTTGAACTGCTGAAAATTGTCGGAAGGCAGCAGAAATATCCGATCCTCCTGAAACGGGGTTTCGGGATCACCCTCGATGAGTCCCTGAATGCTGCGGAGTACCTCGCCAGCGAAGGGAACCATAATGTCGTATTCTGTCTTCGCGGCATGAAGACCAACATGGCTGACCCGCACCGGAATCTGGTAGACTTTGCTCACGTGCCTGTCGTCAAACGGTTGACCCGGATGCCCGTTTGCATCGATCCGTCGCATTCGGTCGGCTCCAGGCAGAGCAGCCCGGAAGGAATCCTCGACCTGATGCACGTGACGGCGCAAGGCGTTATCGCCGGAGCCAATATGGTGCTCGCGGACTTTCACCCTGAACCCAAAAAGGCGCTCGTCGATGGCCCCCAGGCATTCTTGCTGGAAGAACTGCCGCACTTCCTCGAAGATATCCGGATTGCGCGCGAAGCCTATGAAAAGCGGGTTGCGCTCGCGCGTCGATATCAGCCAGCCCCGGTAAACGGGCAATAGGCGCCTGCTGCGTTACTCCGCTGTCGGCTGGCGTACGCGGGCACAAAACCGCCTGTTTGCGCTTTCAGGCATTTTCCGTTACGAAGTGTTCGACGATGGAGCGGAAAATCAGCAGACCGTCCTCGCTGCCCAGCGCCTGTTCTACGCACCGCTCCGGGTGGGGCATCATGCCGAGCACATTGCGGCGCTCATTCACGATGCCCGCGATGTTTCGCTGAGAACCATTCGGGTTTGCTTCTGCAGACACGTTTCCTTGCCTGTCGCAGTACCGGAAAACCACCTGCCGGTTCGCTTCAAGCTGGTCCAGCACCTTTTCACTGGCATAGTAATTCCCTTCGCCGTGCGCGATAGGAATCTGGAGCACGCTTCCCTCTTGCAGGGCGCTCGTAAAGGGGGTATCAGAATGCTCGGCTTTCAGATACGTCTGTTTACAGGCAAAGCGAAGCGAAGCATTGCGCATCAACGCGCCCGGAAGCAGACCGCTCTCGCACAAGACCTGGAAACCGTTGCAGATACCTACGACAAGTCCGCCCTCGGCTGCGAAACGAACGACATCTCGCATGATCGGGGAAAGCCGCGCAATCGCGCCGGCCCGCAGGTAATCGCCATAGGAGAACCCGCCAGGCACAATCACTACGTCTACATCTCCCAGATGCGTCTCTTTGTGCCAGATGAAACGGGCCTCCTGTTCCATAACGTGCCGGGCGGCATGATATGCGTCGTGATCACAATTGGACCCAGGAAATACAATAACACCAAACCGGACGGCCATCTGAAAAAACCAGGCTTTTCGTTGCTGAACCATGAGGGCTATAAAGCCTAAAGATACGCGAAAGCTCCGACATCTCCACAGGTCTGCAACGAGATCTCGTTGTAGACCTGCCCTTGCGTTTGTTTTACAACTGTTTGTGATCGAATCGTCAGGTGCAGGGAGATTATGTATGGGGAAACGAATTGGCGGAGGCTCGGTATTGTTATTCTTTGATTGTAACCTTGCGCTACCCTTTCGCCGTACAGGCAATCAAACCTTAGTCCAGTTTCGGCCCCTGCTTTCACTACGTGAATCTTCTGGTTGACTTGCTAAATGATCCCAAAGGAACTCTTCAAAAAAATTCGCCGGATAGAAATACGCACTAAAGGGCTGGTCAACAACGTTTTTGGAGGAGAGTATCATTCGGCTTTCAAAGGAAGGGGGATCGAGTTTTCCGAAGTGCGCCCCTACCAGATAGGCGACGACATCCGCAGCATCGACTGGAACGTGTCTGCCCGAAACGGCGAGACCTATGTGAAGGTCTTTGAAGAAGAGCGGGAGCAGACCTTGCTTCTCCTGGTAGATGTTTCCGGATCGGGAGATTTTGGCTCCCGAAACAAATTCAAACGCGAAATTGCAGCCGAAATCTGTGCGGTTGTGGCTTTTAGTGCGATCAAGAACAATGACAAGGTGGGGATGCTTCTATTCTCGGACCAGATCGAAGAGTTTGTCCCGCCAAAGAAAGGCCGCCGCCATGTTCTTCGGATCATCCGCGACTTGTTTGCTCACGAACCGGCATCGCGAGGCACTCACCTGGCAACGGCCCTCAACCACGTTTTGCACGTGCTCCACCGCCGGTCCATCGTTATCATCGTCAGCGATTTCTTCGATGCCGGCTTCGAGCGCCCGCTCCGCGCTGTTGCGAAGCGACATGACACAGTAGCCATACGCCTTCAAGACCCGCGAGAAACGGAACTGCCGCCTATAGGCCTGGTTCAGCTAACCGACGCAGAAACGGGCGAAACCGTCGTTCTGGATACGCAAAATCGACACACACGCCGTGCCTTCTCGGATTTTGCGGCGCAGCATTATGAAGAGACTTCAGAGATGCTGCGCCGCCTTCAGATCGATAGCGTGACGATTCGCACCGATGAGAGTCATGTAGAGGCTATGATGCGCTTCTTCCGCCAGCGTAATAGAACGGGCAGATGAGTACATTCTTTCACAGATATAGCCGACGCCGGAGCAAAGCCTGGAAATTGAGCGGCCGAACAACTGCTCAACTTTACAGCCTTTTCTTTCTTTCCAGCCTCTTTATGGGGGCGGGGTTGGCGCAACCTGCACAGGCCCAGCAGGCGCGTGTGCATATCTCGGTGGACAGCGCTTCGGTAGGCCAGCGGTTCTACCTTTCTCTTCTTGTCGAAAGCGACGAACGGCTTCAATCCAAGCTTCCCACACCCACGGGGCAGGATTCGCTCTTCGGAGACCTCGTTGCCCTTCGGCGTGTAGCCGGGGGAAGTCGGTTAATCGATCCCGGCTCCAGACTGGACAGCGTGGTTTACGAAGTTGCCACGTTCGCGCTGGATTCTGCCTACGTGCCGCCTGTAGCCGTCAAGCTGTCAGCAGGCGAGGATACTCTGGTTGTTTCCTCATCTGCACTGATTATTCCAATCCGATCAGTCGTTCCTCCGGAGGCATCCGAAATTCGGGATATGGCTCCGCTTGTTGCATTTCCACGCTCTCTCTGGCCCTGGGTCCTGCTTGCGCTGGCGATGTTGATTATCGTCGCCGGCTTTCTCTACTACAGGCACAGGCGAAAACGACTGCTTGCCCCTTCCCCGGCAGCGCCTACTCCAGAGGCTGTTCTCTCTCCTTATGATGAAGCAATGGAGCGGCTGCAGAATTTGCAAGTTGTGGACCTGTACCGGGAGGAGACTGTCAAGCCGTTTTACGTGGAGCTTTCAGACTTGCTGCGCACCTACATCGAACGCAGAGTTCACATTCCAGCCCTGGAGATCACCACACGGGAGCTCGTGCATACGCTCAGACAGACTGACCTTCGCAACCTGGACACGCGCGTGACCGCTCGCCAGGTGCAGGAGATTCTCGAACTCGCCGACATCGCCAAGTTCGCTGACATCCGACCGACTACAGCGCAAGGGCGCGAGGCGCTGGATAGAACGCGCAGCGTGATCCAGGACATAGAAACATCACATAACGTTCCTTCTGTAATCTCCTCTCCTTCAGTGACAAACCTTCTGGAAGAAAATGCGTGACGTATTCAGCGAAAACCTCGCGGAACGACTGGCTGACGCGGAGAGGGTTGCCGTGCTGACCGGCGCCGGGATCAGCGCCGAAAGCGGCATTCCGACCTTTCGGGATCCAGACGGGCTGTGGCAACGACTCAAACCCGAGGAACTGGCAAACGTGGATGCTTTTCTGCGCAACCCCGTCCTCGTTCAGGAGTGGTACGCGCACCGTCGACGCCTCGCCTCGGAAACCGAGCCTAACGCCGGACACCGGGCGCTTGCCGAACTGGAAGCCATGACGCCGCATTTCACGCTCGTCACGCAAAACGTGGATAACCTCCACCACCGGGCGGGCAGCAGAAATGTGGTTGAATTGCACGGCAACATCACGCGCAGCTACTGCATCGATTGCGGCGAACCGGCGGCATTGCAGGCTGAGAAAAACGGAGAACCAGCTTCCTGCATGACGTGTGGAGGGCTTCTGCGACCAGATGTGGTATGGTTCGGAGAAATGCTGCCCATGGATGCATTGGCGACCGCTTGCGCGGCGGCGCAAGCGGCAGATGTTTTCCTGAGTATAGGCACGAGCGCCATTGTATATCCGGCTGCGGAAATCCCACTGCTTGCCAGAGAATACGGAAGCTATACAGTTGAAATAAATGTTCAGCCAAGCCAGATAGCCGGCCAGATGGATGAAATCCTCCTGGGTAAGTCGGGAGAGATACTCCCGGCGCTAATTGGCAAGATGCGTACGCTGAAACTCTAGTTTCGAGTACTTTCTGATGGAATTTGCACAACCGCAATGGCTGGTCTTGCTTGCCCTGGTTCCCCTGCTCGGAATCTGGGACTGGCAGCGCTCCCGCCGACGGAAAGGTCTGCGCTTCAGCAATGTAGCCCTTGCCCGCTCCGCCCCCGGATCGATCTGGACCTACTTGCGTGTGCTGCCCTTGCTGCTCCGGATGGGCGCGCTCGCCCTTGCGATCCTTGCCCTGGCGCGTCCTCAGGACCGCAACGCCATTCAGGAGCGTTTCGCGGAAGGCGTGGACATCATGCTCGTGCTCGATACATCTACTTCCATGCGGGCTCAGGACTTCAGACCGAACCGCTTCGAGGCTGCACGGGATGTCGCAGCGGAGTTTATCCGGGGGCGTCTCTCTGACAGGGTTGGGCTGATCGTTTTTGCCTCCAAAGCGTATACGCAGGCGCCTTTGACGCTGGACTATTCTTTTCTCCAGCGGATGCTCAGTGAAGTCGAGGTAGGGGTCATTGAGGACGGCACGGCTATCGGCACCGCATTGGCAACGGCTGTAAACCGGCTCAAGGATACCGAGGCAAAAAGCAAGGTGGTGATCCTGCTGACGGATGGACAGAACAACCGGGGTGAGGTTGATCCGGTTACGGCGGCAGAGGTCGCCGCAACACTGAGGGTGCGTGTTTATGCAGTCGGCGTCGGAGCCTACGGAGAAGCCCCGTTCGTGGTCGATCACCCCTTTGCCGGACGCCAGGTTCAGATGGTGCCTGTAGAAATAGACGAAAAAATGCTCCGTTCGGTTGCCGATAAAACAGGTGGGAAATATTTCCGCGCCACCAACAAACAGGCGCTTCAAGATATCTATGAGGAAATAGGCAACCTGGAGAAAACACGCATAGAAGAACGCACCTATACAGACTATGAGGAAATCTACGCGCGTTTTCTATGGCCTGCTTTCCTCTTGCTTTTCCTTGAAATCCTGTTAACCAACACCCGGCTCCGGATATTCCCCTGAGATGCTGACTGCCGCCTGAACATTCAATCTTGTAGAAATCTGCTACGCTTCCTTACAGAATAACATGGCCTGGTTGCACCCCGAATATTTGTGGGCCTTGCTGGCGCTGCCGCTGGTCATTGCGCTGTTTCTCTGGGCGGCGTACAAACGGCGTCAGGCGCGGTTGAGCTTTGGAGAGGCTCCTGTTGTAACGAAACTCTCGGCTGCCGTCAGCGCAGGCGGAGAAGGACAACAAGAAGTCAGCGCCCGGCGGCGAAGGTGGAAAGCCAGCCTGATTACGGCAGGGGTGCTCCTTCTGGCCGTTGCTCTCGCCGGCCCGCGCATGGGAACCCGGCTCCGCGAGGTCAAACGCGAGGGCATTGACCTTGTGATTGCGCTGGATGTATCGCTTTCAATGGAAGCACAGGATGTAGCGCCTAATCGTTTGAGCCGGGCAAAAAACGAAATCAAAAAACTGCTGGATCAACTCAGCGGAGACCGCGTGGCCCTGGTCATTTTCGCGGGCGATGCCTTTATTCAATGCCCCTTGACAACCGACTATGGCGCAGTCCGCCTCTTTCTCGATGTGGCGGAACCCTCCCTCATCCCTACGCCGGGGACCGATTTCAGCGAAGCGCTGCGGATGGCCTTGCAGGCCATGGAGGTATCGGAAGAAGAAAAATCCGCCCCAGCCTCCCGCACACGCGCCATCCTCTTTGTCTCTGATGGAGAGAATCATGTCGCTGATGTGGAAAGTATCCTCAGAGAAGCCCGTTCTGCAAACGTAATGCTGTTTGCTGCTGGCATTGGAGAAACGGACGGAGTTCCCATTCCTGTATATGAAAACGGTAGGCAGACCGGCTACAAGAAGGACAATAGCGGACGCATCGTTGCCACACGCCTCGAAGAAGATGCGCTCAAAACACTGGCTGAAGGTGGGGCTTATTTCCGCGTGGCGCGTACCTCCAGTTCGCTGTCGGAACTAACGGCAGCCCTTAGCCGGTTGGAAAGAAGTGAGTATGGATCCGAAGAATTTGAGGAATACGAAGAGCAGTTTCAATGGCCGCTCGCGCTCGCAATCCTGCTCCTGACTGCCGAAATGCTCTTCAGCGACCGCAGAAAAACCTCCGGCGCTTCCATACTCAGCTAATAACCTGACGCCGCGTTTGCAGCCCTCTGTAAATACGGCCTTACCCGATACGAAATGTTTTACCGCATTACTCTTGCGACCCTGCTGGTGCTGACGGCTTCCGGAGATGGCCCAAAAGATGGGCGTCGAGGCAACCAACTCTACAAGCAGGATAAACCCGAAGAAGCAGCAGCAGCCTATCGCACAGGACTTGAGGCTTCCGAGGGCAAAGGGTCCGCACAGGTTCGCTATGGCCTGCATAATAACCTGGGGATGGCGCTCAACAAGCAGCAAAACTTCGAGGAGGCGCAGCAGGCGTTCGGACAAGCTCTTGCAGAGGCTGGCTCGGAGGCTGATCTCGCACGCACAGCATACAATGCCGGAAACAATGCCTATGCCTCCAACCACATGGAGGATGCCCTGGATTTCTATAGACAGGCGCTTCTGGCCGATCCCCGGAATGAGGATGCCCGTTACAATTACGAGTATGTGAAGCGCCGCATCGAGCAGCAGAAACAACAGCAACAGCAGCAAGGCGGCAGAAAGGACTCCGAACAAGACCAGCAGGACCAGCAGCAAAACCAGAACGGCCGCAACCAGGACAATTCCGAGCGCTCTGAAGACAATCAGCAAAACCAGAACGGCGACCCGCAGGAAAATCAGCAGGAGAGCCAGGAGTCGCAGCCGGACCAGGGCGACGAGCAGGAGCAATCAGGTGAAAATCCTTCACCCTCTGACTCCGACCAGCTCAGCCGGAAACAGGCGGAACGTATTCTGCAGGCTCTTGAAAACGAAGAGGAACAACTACTCCGGGAAGTTCAGAAACTGAAGTCTCGACCGAGAAGGGTTGAAAAAGACTGGTAAGATGCTTTTACCTGTGAGGCAAGCAGGCCAAACCCGAACACAACCGCGTTGTTGCGCAGACGCTGAAATGGTGCGAATGCAGGTGCAGAGACGAAACTGGTTGAGACGAGCCGCAGTCATACTCATCGGCATTATGTGCTTGTGGGACTACGCGGCGGCACAGAACATATCTGTTCAAGCCTCGGTGAATGCCACGACGGTAGGAACCGAGGACCGTATCATATATTCCCTTGAGATCCAGGGCGCTTCTTTCTCTGATGTCAAAACGCCCAGCCCGCCTGCTACAGAAAACCTCGTCTTGCTGCAATCCGTGCCGGGCACACAGAGCAACGTTTCCATCATCAATGGCCGCATTCAGCAGAGCGTCGTGTTCCGCTGGACTTACCGGCCTACGAGGCAGGGGTCGGCGCAGATTGGCGCTGCCCGGATTGAGGTTAACGGCGCTGTTTTATCTACCGAAGCTATCCGCCTGACGGTAATGCCTGGGTCACAGACAGCGCGGCAGCGAGGAAGACCTTCCCCCGGCCTCTTTCCCCCTCCTCCCCAGAGTGGACAGGCCGAAGCCCCCTCGCCGGAGCCGGATTCCAGAGACATGTTCATTCGGGCCATCCCCAGCAAACGAACAGCTTACCAGAACGAACAGATCACCGTTGAATACCAGCTATTTTTTCGGGAAGGGATTCATCTGCGCCAGAGCCGCCTGGCAGATTCCTGGGATGCCGAAGGATTCTGGCGCGAAGACCTTGACGTTGATCCGCGCCCGATACCGCGCGTTGAGGTTGTGAACGGGCTGCGATATAACACGATCGTCCTGAAGCGCATTGCGGCGTTTGCAACGCGCTCCGGCTCGTTGCAAATAGACCCGCTGCGCATAGAAACGGAAGCCGTCGTTCCCGTGCGATCCTCGGATCCTTTTGAACAACTCTTCTCCATGCAGCGTCGCGCTACGCCGGTTGAACTCTCCTCACCGGCTGTGACCCTTCAGGTTCTACCCATGCCGGATGATGCCCCTCCAAGTTTTAAGGGCGCTGTCGGCGCTTTCCGCATGGACGCGCAGACGCTGGAGACTGAGGTCGAAGTAGGGGAGCCTGTAGAACTAAAGGTTCACATCACTGGCTCCGGCAATATTGCCACGCTGGAACCGCCGCCTTTCGAGGCGCCAGGTGTGTTTGAAAAATACGACCCGCAAGTCGAAACCGTGATTGATCGCTCCGGTCGGCAGGTCATAGGCTCCAAAACTTTTACGTATTTGCTCGTTCCGCGCTCCAACGGAACGTTTGAACTTCCGGCGGCTGCCTTCACCTATTTCGACCCGGAGGCGCAACGGTACGTCTCGCTGCGCGGAGAGTCTGCCACGATCAGGGTCACAGGGACGGTCCTTACTACCCCGGCGACCAGCAGCACCACCTCCGGTCTCCCGGTGGACGACATCGCTGATGTCATTCCAGCCGACGGCGCCTGGGTAAACCTGAAGCGCCCTCCGCTCTACGCAGTTCCCTGGGCTTATCTGGCGCTTCTGCTCCCTCTCTTTGCTGTAGCCGGGGCGCTTGCCTATCACCGGTATGCCGCCCGGCTTGCTACGGATGTCGGATATGCCCGCAACCGCAGGGCGCATCCGGTAGCGCGAAAGCATTTGAAACAGGCAGAAAGCCTGTTAAAGGAAAACAGCCCCCGCCGGTTTTATGAGGAAGTCGAGCGAGCGCTGTTGGGATTCATCGGCAATCGCTTGAACATTGCAGAAACCGGGCTTACTCGCCCACAACTGCAACAGCAATTGATATCCGTCGGCGTTGCAAATGACGCTCGAAACGATTTACAGAGCTTGCTGGAAGCATGTGATCAAGGCCGCTTCTCTCCGCGCCTTCCGGATCAAGCCGAGATGAACAGCGCCCTCGATCAGGCAAGTACCCTGATTGTCCTTCTGGACCGACAGCTTGATAGGCAGACATCGGCGCCGGCAACTGTTTAGCAAGAGGATCCTGTGGGTTTACCAATGAGCACCCTTTTTGCAAACCTTCTCCGTAGATGGCTCCTGCCACTCTGTCTGCTCTCGACCGGGGTCGCCGCTTCTTCCGTGAGCGCCCAGACGCCGGAGACCATCCAGGCATTCGATGAAGGGAATCAATTCTACAGACAGGGCGACTACCGATCCGCGCTGGATGCTTACGAAAAAGCCAGAAAAACAGGCTACACCAGCGGCGCCTTGTTCTATAACATGGGCAACGCCTACTACCGTCTTGACGAAACAGGCCAGGCTGTACGGTATTACGAAAAAGCCAGACGCCTCATACCGAACGACAGGGCGCTGCTCCACAATCTCGAAATCGTACAATCCCGCACCGGCAATCAAATCTCCCGCCTCCCTGTTCCATTGTGGATCGAGAACTGGCGCAAGTTTAGCGACAGAGCAAGTCCCTGGGTTCTTTTCCTCGGCGGAATGCTTTTTTACGTGATTGCAGCAGGCATCTTCATTTACCGTATCCGTCATGGATCGCAGAGCCCCTGGCAGCGCCGCGCCCTCGCTGCGTCGATCTTCGGCGCCGTCGTCCTGATTGCCGGAGGGTTCGCTGTCTCCTATGAAGCATCCCAAAACCGGACGGTCGTTGTCATTGCAGATCAAGCTGCGGTGCGGGAAGAGCCGGACGCCGACGCGCTGGTTACGACGGAAATACACGAAGGGCTTGCGTTGCAGGTCCTTGATAAACACGGTCAATGGATTGAAGTCAGGCTGCCCAATGGCCTCACCGGCTGGATGGAGCAACAGGCTACAGCAGAGGTGTAGCGCTGCCTTCCAGACGCGCCTGTTCGTACTTGCACAACACCGAGCACCGTTGTAGGTTTAGCCGTTCGCACGCACTCTGTCTCAGGTTTTCCCGCATGGAACCGCATATACGCGATAGGAACAGCAAAACGGGTTGGATTGAAGTCATCTGCGGCTCCATGTTCAGCGGCAAGACGGAGGAGCTTATCCGTCGCATGAAACGCGCCCGGATTGCAAAGCAACGGGTGGAGATTTTCAAACCTGCGATCGACACGCGATTTGACGAAACCTCCGTTGTCTCCCACGATGCCACCGCTATCCCCTCCACGCCTGTTCATGCGGCGTCACAGATCTTCCTGATGGCGGGCAACGCGGATGTCATCGGCGTAGACGAAGCCCAATTCTTTGATCTTGACCTGGTCGATGTATGCCAGGAGCTTGCGCGGAAGGGAAAGCGGGTCATCATTGCCGGGCTGGATCAAGATTATCTGGGCCGGCCTTTTGAGCCGGTGCCCCAGCTTATGGCGGTGGCGGAATACGTGACCAAGCTTCACGCCGTCTGCGTCGTGTGCGGAGCCCCTGCAAACTACTCCCAGCGCCTGGTTGCAGGCGAAAAACGGGTGCTCCTGGGCGCCCAGGATGTGTACGAGCCGCGCTGTCGTCAGTGTTTTGACCCCGGCCTTTCCACACAACGACTGCATGAAAAGGACATACCCACAGCGCGACTCCTTACGCAGCCTCCCTCTCCCCTGTAATTGCTTTTCAGCCGGATAGTCCCGGCAATGGCGCCTTTCGCAAAAGCCCTGTTTTTCCGCGCGTAATTCCGTCGCCGGTTGCACCTTTCGGGCACATTTGTCGTAATCCGGGTCATTAACACGCTCTTCTATTTCAAAACCCGCTATATCGATGGAAAACGGGCATGTGTTCGCAGAGACTGAAACGGCAACGGCCGTCAAAGGCAATCTGACCCGAAGGTTTCTGGCCTTTATTCTCGACGCAGCCATAGCCGGCGCGGCAGGCGCGGTCGTTGGCTTGCTGACAACTTCTTCGCTGGGGGCTGCTGTGTCGGCAGGATACTGGCTCCTGCGTGACGGCCTGGAATTTGACTTTATGCACTATCGGTCGCTCGGAAAACAACTTCTGAACCTCCACCTGTTGCGCCTCGACGGACAGAGCATGGATATCGAAACCTCCATACGCCGCAACTGGATGTTTGCGCTGGGTGGGCTTTCCCAGATGGGGCTGTGGCATGGCGCCATGGGGATAATGCTGTCCACTGCAGGCGCCGCCCTTACACTTTACGAGGCATACCGTGTTCTGACCGCTAAAGACGGACGCCGCTGGGGCGACGAACAGGCAGGCGTCGTCGTGATTGAGGCGCACTAGGTTGTGTTGACAATGAGACACCAGGAGATTGACTGTGAGCATAGCTGGTG
>CBDUBU010000080.1:0-14494 GCA_965365465.1 uncultured Rhodothermaceae bacterium | reverse complement strand
CGTGACTGGAGTTCAGACGTGTGCTCTTCCGATCTAAAAGATCTGCCTTCCGCGCGCGCCACATTGTTGGACGTTACGCCCCGGCAGGTATTGCGTATGGCCGGAGACCGACTGCCTGCACGCTACAGGGCGCAACTCGAAAAGTACCGCTACGGGCCGGGACTGTTCAAGATGGACTTTGCGCTGGATGGGCCGATCCCCTGGACAGCGCCTGAGTGCGCCCGCGCCGGCACCCTTCACCTTGGCGGAACGCTCGATGAAATCGCCGAATCAGAGCGAAGCGCGTTCCGTGGAGAGGTTCCTGATCGCCCGTTCGTGCTGCTGGCACAAAACTCTGTCTTCGATCCGACGCGAGCGCCGGAAGGCAAGCATACGGCATGGGCCTACTGCCATGTGCCTAACGGATCCGCAGCCGATATGTCAGATCAAATCGAGCGACAGATTGAGCGCTTTGCACCCGGGTTCAGAGATCGAATCATCGGTCGCAGCGCCATGAAACCGGCAGATCTGGAGCGCAGCAACCACAACCTGATCGGAGGGGACATAACCGGCGGTGTGGCGGATCTGCCGCAACTACTCGCACGCCCGGTTTTGAGTCCGGCTCCGTATCGCACCCCTGTCCGGGGATTGTACCTTTGTTCCTCATCAACGCCGCCGGGCGGGGGCGTGCATGGGATGTGTGGTTACCTTGCAGCTAGAACCGCAATTAAAGACCTGTTTTGATATGCCTGCATCGCCGGGCAGTAAGGAGGCAGGGACTAGGTCTCAGTCAATTCTGTCAAAGCCGGTATAGCGTTGCAGTGCTTCGGGGATCAAAATGCTTCCATCCTCTTGCTGGTAGTTCTCCAGAATGGCGGCGACAACCCGTGGAAGCGCCAGCCCGCTCCCGTTCAAAGTGTGAACAAAGACATTTTTTTTCTGACTTTCGGAGCGGAAGCGGATACCCATACGACGCGCCTGAAACGATTCAAAGTTTGAGATGGAAGAGACCTCCAGCCATCGTTCCTGCCCTGCGCTCCAGACCTCCAGGTCATATTTTTTCGCCTGTGTAAAGCCCATGTCGCCGGTACACATGAGCAGACGACGGTAGGGGAGGCCTAGCCGCTGAAGCGGGCGCTCTGCGTCGGTGCGGAGAGATTCAAGCGCTTCGTAGCTGGCATCCGGGTGTACAAACTGCACCAGTTCCACTTTGTCAAACTGATGCAGCCGGTTGAGTCCGCGCACCTCTTTCCCGTACGATCCGGCTTCCCTGCGAAAACAAGGGGTATAGGCGCAGAATCGGATCGGCAAGTCTGACTCGTTCAAAATCTCATCTCGCAAGAGATTGGTAACAGGCACTTCGGCGGTGGGGATCAGATAAAATCCGTCGCGGGGAGCTTCGTACATGAGATCTTCCTTATCCGGAAGTTGTCCGGTGCCAGTGGCGCTTTCTGCATTAACCAGGAAAGGAGGCTCTAGCTCGGTGTACCGTTCATCTTCGGTGGCAAGATCCAGGAAGAAGTTGATGAGTGCTCGTTGCAGCCGTGCGCCTTTGCCTTTGTAGAACGGAAATCCGGCGCCGGCTACTTTAGCGCCGCGCTCGAAGTCCACCAGCGTGTGTCTTGCAGCCAGATCCCAATGCGGCGCTGGTTCGAAAGCAAATACGGGTTTTGCTCCTTCTTCGTAAACAACCTGGTTGTCGTCAGGGGTGCGCCCTGCCGGAACGGTGTGGTGGGGGAGGTTTGGAATTTCGAGCAGAAGTCTGTTCTGTTCGCTTTGAGCGGCTTCGGCGCGTTCGGCAAGCTCCTTGAGCGTCTCCTTGATTCGACTGGATTCTGCTATGTTTGCCTGCGCCTGTTCCTTGTTCCCCTGCTTCATGAGCAGGCCGATATCTTTCGAGAGGGCATTAGAGCGCGTCTGTGCTTCCTGAAGCGCCGTGAGCGCCTCACGCCTTTCCACATCCAAAGCCAGCACGCGGGCTACGACTTCCGTGTTGTGGAAGCCTTTGTCGCGCATGGCCTGTTGCACGCGATCTGGTTCGTCGCGGATGATCTGTATGTCTAACATGGTTGTGTTTGCAGTGAAAGAGGAGCGATGCCGTTCGGCAGACCGGCATGAAAAGCAAAAAAACAGAATGGAAAAAACGAAGAATCGGCGTACGTAGAGCGCGTTTACGTGGTGATCGGAAGGCCCAGACGTGTTCCGAGGTGTCTCAGCGCATCGCTCAGGGAGCGAGGCTTGTACGAAAGCTCCGTTTCTGCTTTCAGGATGATAAATCCTGTACGGGGTGGGCGCTGAGCGGGTTGCTGGAAGTGAAGGCTGTTGGTAGGCTGTATCAGGGACGAGTCGAAATCAAACGTCTCAGCCAGCGTCTGCGCAAAATCAAAGATCGTGAGCAGTTCGCGCCCGGAGAGATGGTAGGCGCCAACCTTTCCAAACTTGACGATTTTCTCAATGCCCGATGCCAGATCCGGCGCATAGGTAGGGGTGCGCCACTGGTCAGTGACGACGCGGACAGACCGGCCCTGAGAAAGCTCCTCGATCAGCCACAAGGCAATGTTTGACCGGCTCAGATCTTTCCCGCCGCCGAAAACGAGGATGGTTCTTGCAACAGCCCAGTTATCCAGCCCTGCGCCGCGTGCAGCGTTCTCCGCTGCAAGCTTGGACTTACCGTAAAAGCTGATCGGATTGGGGCGATCTCCTTCCCGGTACGGGCCGTTCAGCCCATCGAACACGAAATCGGTCGAAACCTGGACCAGGCGAGCGCCGGTGGCAAGGCATTGTTTCGCCAGGTTTTCGACGCCTCCCACATTGACCTTCCAGCATTCTTCTCTCTCGGTTTCGCAAAGATCCACCTGCGTCATGGCTGCGCAATTGATGACCACGTCCGGCGCGAAATCCTGGAAAAGCCGCTTGACCTGAGAGGCCGAAGTGATGTCCAGCATCGTATAGCCGCATGAACTATCCTGAAAGCGCGGCAGGGCGTCTCGTCCGGTAGCCAGTACGTCATATTCCGGAAAACGGCTCATGAGGGCAACCAGTTCTTGCCCCAATAAACCATTGGCTCCGGTAATGAGAACGCGGTGGTATAGCATAACGCAGGTACGCTCTTGAATCAGTACTCCGACCAAAGATAATGGTTGTCAGAATGAAAATGACGCTGCATATGCCAGATTCATCCATGCGGACGCGGATATTACAGCCAGATGCCTGTCGAAGCCCGAAAGGAATGGCTACAGATAATAACGGAGGCCCAGTCCTCCACCCACGTCGCCGTCTGTCTCCGGGGTCAGGCTAAGACGCGGAGTGATTTGCAGAAATACCTCGAAACGCTCAATGAAAAGATTGATTCCGAAATTGCCGCTGATCCCAAGCACCACTTCGGACTCATCCCGGTTACGTCTGTCCTGATCCGCAACAATGATGAAAGCGCCGGGGCCGAAGTAGTAGTTCACGGTAGTGTTTTCAAGGGGGCGCTCGTAGATCGCGTGCGCGTTGAGCAGGAAATAGTCATCCAGGCTCCAGGCAGCGAGGAAATCGTAGGCGAAGCCTCGTCGCTGGTAGGTTTTCAGCGTGACGCCGCTTGGGTCTCCAATCTGCCCGCCAATTCCGAGGCGATGTCCGGAAACTTGTGCAGAGGCAGGCGGGACTGTCGAAAAGAAGAAGGGAGTTGTCAGAAAGACAACGAGAAGGAAAGGATGGCGAAGCGATTGAATTGGGGAGGGCATAGGTAATAAATGGATAAACGGCTTCGTGGAAAGGCCGGGATAAAGGGGTGGCAAGCGGAAAAGAGCGTCAGGTTCTTTCCCGCAGTTCCGCGACAAGATTGGAAGTTAGTCGTTCGGCATCCTGCGCGGCCATGCGTCCTGAAAGAAACAAACGAATTTCACGCCGGCGTGTTGCCTGATTGTAGCGTTCTCTCTCTTCCTCCGTTTCCGGATGAATGGGAGGTATCGGAACCGGATGCCCTTCTGCATCTACGGCCACGAAGGTGTAATAGGCGCGGTTGCATTTGCGAAGGGTTTGTTTCCTGGGGTTTTCGGCCCATACGTTCAACTCTACCTCCATGGAGGTGCGGAACGCGCGGTTTACCTGGCCTTCGAGCACGACGATTTCACCCTGGCGGATCGGTGCGTGAAACTCGACGGAGTCTACGGCGGCGGTTACGCAAACACAGTTAGCATGGCGTTGCGAGGAGATGGCGGCGCAGATATCCATGAGATGCAGCAGGCGTCCCCCCATCAGGTTGCCAAGCCCATTGGTATCGTTGGGGAGCACGATTTCGTTCATGACGCAACGCGACTGGCGTACGGTTTTTGCCTCCATATTGGCTCCTGTGATGCCGGTTGATGCAACGGATACACGCAGATTACGACAATCGGCTGAAAACAGCGAGTATGAGGGGGGGATGTGGAGACGTTCTTCCGGAGATCAGGTTTTCTGTTTCTGCTTCTTCGCAGCCGGAAACAGGACATTGTTCAGGATCAGGCGGTAGCCGGGTGAGTTTTTGTGCAGACTCAAATCCGTAGGCGGATCCCCCACGAAGTGCTGGTAGTCTTCGGGATCATGGCCTGCATAAAAGGTGAAGGTGCCCTGGCCGTAAGCTCCGTGAAGGTAACGCACCTCGTCGCGTCCCGGCGACTCTGCGAGAAGCACGACATTAGGCTTGATAAGGCCCTTCCGAAATCCTGTTGTCTGTCCCACAAAGCCTTTTACGGTAGCCACATGATCCTGCGTGAGCATGGTAGGCACCGGGTCCCATTTGGCGCTGAACTCGAAGAGCGTAAAATAGTCCAGCGCCGGGTTGCGAAGCTGCGGCGGCGGCGGGCCGGTGTCGATGTCGGAGTGCTCGTATTCGGCGGGATTGAGGATGGGCCGGAAGTTCTGAAAAGCAAAAGTGGCCTCATAGTCGAGCGCGTTCAGCGCATCAGGGTCGACCGGATCCCCATCATACTCGGCGGGAACGATGTCTGTGCCATGTGCTGCAAGGGCAATATCAAACGTATCTGTACCGGAGCACATGGCAAACAAAAATCCTCCATTGCGAACGTACTCGCGGATGGTTTCGGCGACGGCAAGCTTGAGCCGGCTCACCTTACGAAAGCCGTATCGCCGCGCCGATTGTTCGGCATCGCGTTGCTGTTCAATGTACCAGGGCATCGACCGGTACTGAAGGAACTTGCCGAACTGGCCGGTAAAGTCTTCATGGTGAAGATGGATCCAGTCGTACTCACTCAGCTTTCCGTCCAGCACCTCTTCGTCATAGATCATGTCGTAGGGCACTTCGGCATAGGTGAGGGCTAGCAGTACGGCATCATCCCATGGGAGGGTCTGATCCGGCGCATAGACGGCTATACGAGGGGCCTTCTCCAGCCGGACAAGGGACGTGTTGCTGCTTTCGCTTTCTACCTCGGCGATAATCCGGGCAGTTTCGGCTCCGTTCAGTGTGGTATAATATACACCTCTGATGCGAAGCTCCTGTTCCAGATCCGGCGAGGCAGCGCTGAGGAATGCTCCACCCCTGTAGTTAAGCAGCCAGTCTACGTCAACGCCGCGTTCCAGCAACCAGAAAGCTACGCCGTAAGCTTTCAGATGGTCGGTCTGTCGCACGTCCATGGGAATCAGAATATCCTGCGCTTGCGTGCGTTGGGGGGCGCCTAAAACAGCAACTGACAGGATCAGGAATGCGAAACGTTTCATCATCGGCATCTGAAAGATAGCGATAGTCTGCAAGATCGAGCGATAGCGCCGGATGGGTCAGGCGCCGTCTTCCCGAAGGGTGCGGATGCGAGCCCGGGCTTCTGAAGTAAGCAGCGACCCCGGATAGTCAGTAAGCAGCCGGGTATACATCTGGATGGCTCTTTCTCTGGCGTTCAGTTCTTGTTCGAGTATTTCCGCTGCCATAAAAAGACTGCGGTCAGCGAGGAAACTGGCCGGGTGCATCAGAGGCAATTCGATGAACGCTGCGAACGCTTCCTGTGTATGCCCTGTCGCGCGGAGCAGTCTGGCTTTGAAAAAGCGGCTGTCATCGGCCAGGGGATGTGCGCCGAAGGTTTGAAGTAAAGAATCAAGCGCCTGAATAGATTCGTCGGGCGTGCGCTGCCGTTCCAGCAGATGCGCGCGCGCAAACATACGCAGCGGAACGTTCAGCGAATCCGGTCCTTTGTTTTCTATGAGCAAGACTTTCATTTCAATGGCATCATTAGCCACGTTGGCATCGGTGTTGGCGTTGAGGGCGGCGAGAAGCGTTTGCGCCGCTTCAAACTCGCCCCGGTAGAAGTGAAGAAGCGCCAATTCGTATCGGGCATCGTCGGCCAGATCGCCCGTACGCAGGCGTTCGACCAGTCGCGTGAAGGCAACACGGGCCTCATCCAGTTGGCCGCGCATCAAGGCAATGCGTCCCCGGTCGAGTTCAGCCAGATCAGCCGCAGCCGTATTGCCATACCGCTCGGACACTTCTTTCAGCGTTGCCTCTGCCGCACCCATGTCAAAGAAAACTTCCTGTTGCAGATGGCCGATCCGGCGAAGGATCTCAGGGTAGTAGGGATGGTTCGGGTATTTTTGCAGGAAAGCCTGGTAGGTATCGATCGCCATCTGATAATGAGGGGCCGGGATGCGGTTGCCTTCAGCGTCATAGGCGCGTTCATAGGTTTTCTGCGCCCACTTCTCGTGCATCGCGCCTAGCCCGGCTTTTGCATCGGGAGCAGCCGGCGCGTCGGGATAGCGTTTCAGGATCTCTTCGTAGGCATCCAGCGCCACATCATAAGCGCCGGCATCGGCAGCGCTCTGTGCGAAGGCAAACAGCACGTTGCCGTTTTCATCTTCCAGGCGATCAATGGCACGGTTGGCATCCAGCGCCTTTCGGTATTCCCCTGCTTCCAGATACAGCCAGGCCAAAAGCTCACGAAAGGCGCGGTTGAGAGGCGTCTGCCGAACGGCGCGCTCTGTAGCTGCAATGCTGATCTTCAGGGCATCCTTCTGTTCGCTGAGGCTTCCCAAACGCCCCCGAACGAAGGCAAATTGCCTGTCGTTTTGAGCCAGGAGACCAAGGTATTCCTCAATGGCAAGATCAAACTGGCCTGTTGTGGTGTATAGATTAGCCAGATCTGCGTGAAAATTCGCTTTTTCGCCGATCGCCTCCCTCCCTGCTTCAAGCACTTGAATGGCGCGTTCGATCTCGCGCACCTGAACCATAGACTGATAAACCACACGGTAAACGTTCCGGTTATCCGGTTCGAGCGCGATGGCTTCATTCCAGGTGTCATAAGCTTCTTGCTCGTCTCCCTTCAGGTAGAGCAGACGCGCCATCTCGGCTGCATAAACGGCATTGGCCGGCTCTTGCCGGATCCGCTCCTCAACCAGGGCGAGGGCATCATCGTAGCGCTTTACATTTTCGTAGGAATCTTTGAGGTGGTCATAAAAGGCATGGGTGGTTGGATGCGCTGCATAGAGATCTTCCAGCAAGGTGATGGCCCGCTCAAACTGACCTGCCCGAATGTAGGATTGCGCAAGCTGAAAGCGAACGGTCAACAGGCTGTCAGACTGCTGGGCATACAAGGCATCGGGTTTCGATGTGAAAAACAGCGCAGCCAGGCAAATCGCAAAGAGAGTTCGTGCGCCGGGAAGCGAAAAGATACTGGAACGACCATCCATGCCGAGCAACCGGTTTTTACAGGACTAGAGAAGTATGCATTATTATTACACCGGTCTGCGTATGTTTCATGTCTGCTGTAAATGGTTGGAAGCAAAGCCTCTGCTCGTTCGTTTGCAAATAAAGCCGGGCGCCGGTTTGGCTCCGGCATATGTGGCGGCGGCAATGACCTGTATATTGAAAGATTCGGCTCAAGTTTGCATGAGGGGGCGCAACGGCGGCTAATCTGTGTGGCGCATGACCGAATGAAGGCGGCAGCGCCGAGATTCTGACAACAAATGTATTCAGTATGTATGTTTCTGGTAACACGCTTCGTCCTGAGAGCAGCCGGCGGCAAGGTTTGTGTATTCTGGGGGCCACGGGTTCAATAGGAACGCAAGCGTTGGAAGTTGTTCGCCTTTTTCCTGATCGTTTTCGAGTCAGGGCGTTGACTGCACGCGCCAATGCCGATCTTTTAGGGAGGCAGGCCCTGGAGTTTCAGCCTGAGTGCGTGGTCATTGCCGAAGAAACCGGGAGGAGGCCGCTTCAGGAGATGTTATCGGGAACCTCTGTTCGGGTTCTCTGCGGTCACGAAGGCATTCTGGAAGCTGCCATGCTTTCGGAGGTGGATACCGTATTGGGAGCCGTCGTCGGCTTCGCGGGGCTTGCGCCGGTCATGGCTGCGCTCCGGTGCGGCAAAACCGTTGCGCTTGCCAACAAGGAGACGCTTGTTGTGGCAGGTGCGATCGTGCAGGACCTTGTCCGGCAGTTCAACGGACGCATTATCCCCGTTGACAGCGAGCATTCAGCGATTTTTCAATGTCTGGCAGGAGAACCTGCGCATACGCCCGAGCAGTTGATCCTGACGGCTTCAGGGGGGCCTTTCAGAACACGCCCGGCCGAGACGTTTGGCAGCATCACCAGGGCCGAAGCGCTGAAGCATCCAAACTGGGATATGGGAGACAAAGTCACCATAGATTCGGCCACCTTGATGAACAAGGGGCTGGAAGTAATCGAGGCCCACTGGCTATTCGATATTCCACCGGAAAAAATCCAGGTGCTCGTACACCCGCAGTCCATTATCCACTCGATGGTCACGTTTGTGGACGGTTCCACGAAAGCACAGCTAGGGATGCCCGACATGAAGGTGCCCATACAGTATGCGCTGAGTTATCCGGATCGCTGGCCGGCGCCGCACCCGCGCATCGATTGGACGCAGTTACATTGCCTCGATTTCGAGCAGCCAGACATGAAGCGGTTTCCATGTCTCCGCCTTGCCTTTGATGCGCTTGAGATGGGAGGAACGGCCCCTGCTGTTCTCAACGCGGCCAATGAGAAGGCGGTGGCATTATTTTTGGAAGAGCGCGTGTCATTCACGCAAATTCCCTCTTTGATTGAAGCAGTTATCGACACGCTGGCTACGGCGCAGCAACCTTCGCTGGAGCAGTTGATTGAAATAGATGCGGCCGCCCGGGTCCGGGTTCAGGAACTCGTTCACGCCGCCGCCGATTGAAGCTCAATTGCTTTTTTTCTGATACGTCCCGGTTTGAATACATGGAGTCTGTTCTAAGCATACTGTCGTACGTTTTTTGGGTCATTCTGGCGATCATGATCCTCGTCTTTGTTCATGAGATGGGGCATTTTCTTTTTGCCAAGCTGTTCAAGATGCGGGTTGACCGTTTTTCGGTGGGTTTTCCGCCAAAGATTATCGGCAAGACGATCGGGGAGACAGAATACGTCATCGGGGCAACGCCGCTCGGCGGATACGTCAAGATTGCCGGCATGGTTGATGAAAGCATGGACACCGAGACCCTGGCGTCCGAGCCTCAACCCTGGGAATTTCGCTCTAAGCCGGTGTGGCAACGCATTGTCGTGATAACCGCTGGTGTGGTGTTCAACGTGCTGCTGGCTTTCGTTATTTTCGCCGCGCTGAAACTGTCTTATGGCGAAGATTATGTCCCGGCTGAGAATGTGAAGGGCGTTTACGTAGATGCCGAGTCGATAGCCCACAACATGGGCCTGCGGACTGGAGACCGGATTCTGGCTGTCAACGGCAAGCAGATGGAGCGCTACGGCGACTGGGCAGACGTTGATGCTCTCCTGGCAGACCCTATGACAATTACGGTGGAGCGGGACGGAGAACACCTGACCTTCGAGGGGCCGGAAGACATTATGACCCAGCTCAACCGGGCAGGCGGGCAAGGACTGGGCATCACGGCAGATCCTACGATTGTAGGAGGGATACTGGAAAAATCGCCGGCTTCCGAAGTGGGCCTTCAGGCGGGGGACCGAATCGTTTCTATCGGAGGCGTCTCCGTTCAGTTCTGGAGTGAAATGACTCGGCAGATTCAGGCATCCCGAGGAGAGCCGGTTGTTATTCGCTGGATCCGTCCCGATTCACTCAACGGGCCATCGGAGCAGCAAGCGCAGACGGGCGTTCCCGTTCCGGTCTCCAGGCCGGATTCTCTGGACGCGAGCGCGCAGTCCGGCAGCGATGTCTCTGTTCCGAACCGGTTTGCTCACAAAGACGGCTATGTGTACGAGGCTACGGTTGCGCCGAGAAAGTATTATGCAGATGATGACCAGTTCTATCTGGGAATTGAAAGGCCCACCAACGCGATGATTGCCCAGGAGTTCGGGGTGCGCCATAAGGCGTATGGCCTGGGCGGGGCGGTTGCGGCCGGCGCGCAAGAGACATGGACGAACATGAAGGCCATCGTTACGAGTCTGCGTCGCATTGCTACGGGGAGAGAAAACTTCCGCGAGAACGTAGGGGGGCCGATCATGATCTCCAAAGTGACGAAGCAGGCGGCGGAGGCAGGGGCTGAGTACTTCTGGGGCATCGTTGCCGTTTTGTCCATCACCCTTGCAATTATGAATATTCTGCCTATACCTGCTCTGGACGGAGGGCATCTTGTGTTTCTGCTCTACGAGGGTATTACACGCCGCGAGCCGTCGATGAAGGTTCGGATGGCTATGCAGCAGGTTGGGATGATCCTTCTGCTGGTATTGATGACTTTCCTTATTTTCAACGACATTCTCCGTCTGTAACGCCTGCGGGAGCTTGCAGGCGCAAGCGACAAAGGAACCGGCCCTGCATGGATTGACGTTCGCAGGCCGGATGTGTAAGTTACCAGTCTTTATCAGGGAAGCGATCACGCAAGGCAGACAAAGTGGTGCAGGCTCTTACTCTTTCGGGAAAAGTCCAGACGGCTGAGGATATCGCTGAGCAGGAAGAACTCCGGCAGCGCGGTGAGATTCCCGGACACATTGCAATCATCATGGATGGCAATGGACGGTGGGCCCAGGAGCGCGGCCAGTCTCGCGTCATTGGCCATCACGAAGGGGTCGTCTCGGTGCGCGATGTGACGGAAGCCTGTGCGCAGGTCGGCGTGGAGTACCTGACCCTGTATACGTTCAGCACGGAGAACTGGCACCGTCCGGCGCTGGAAGTCAACGCGCTCATGCAGTTACTCATCCACAGCATTCAGCAGGAACGCGAAACCCTATTACAGAACAACATTCGCCTCAAGGCAATCGGCGACCTGTCGCAGTTGCCGGAAGCAGGGCGCGCTGAACTGCAAGAAGCGATGGATGCCACGGCAGGGAACACCCGGATGACGCTTGTGCTTGCGCTTTCCTACAGCGGCCGGTGGGAGATTCTGCACGCGGTACGCGAACTTGCAAGCCAGGTGCAACGGGGCGAAAGAACCCCGCAAGAGATAGATGAAGCCGTCTTTTCAGACTACCTCACGACGGTTGGGATTCCAGACCCGGATCTGCTTATTCGCACCGGCGGCGAGTTTCGCATCTCGAATTTCCTCCTGTGGCAGATGGCTTATACGGAGATGTTCATCACGGAGCGCTACTGGCCTGCTTTTCGGCGGCGGCAACTCTACGAGGCCATTCGGAGTTTCCAGGACCGGGATCGTAGGTTTGGCAGGGTAAAACTGTAATACACGTTGTCTCAAAGCTTTTATTCACCGCCGGTGTGTGGGTGAAGACGCTGCGCAGTACAATAATGACCCCTGCCGCCTCGTTTCAACAGGGACTTCGATTCGCACTAAATTGGAGAAACCCGAATAGGCAATGACCGTTTAGTTGATCGGAGCCAATACCTGTATAAATACTTGATAAACAAATATCATAAGATGTCTATTCGATTTGCTGTTGCCATATTGGGTATGGCGCTCTTTGCGCCGGCAGCCGCTGCACAGACTCCTGCACCCTCTATAGCATCAGCCGGGGAGGCAAGCATGTACGCTGAAGCTCCACAGAGCTATCAAATCCTTGGACTCAGCGTAGAAGGAGTAAGCAGGGAAGAGGTGGCAGCTTTCGTCAAGCAGACGAGTGGACTTGCAGAAGGGGAATCCATAACCATTCCCGGGGATCCTGCCATTTCCGATGCCATACGCTCTATCTACCGACTCGGAATGTTCTCGGACGTAAGCATAGCTACGGAACGCACGGTAGGGGATGGCGCTTTTCTGGTTATCAAGGTAACGGAAGTGCCGAAGTTGAGCGACTTTTCCTTCGAGGGCGTAAAGAAAGGGCACCGGGATGATTTGAAAAAGAAAATGCCGCTACTGAGCGGCGCGCCGGTGCGTCCTGGCGACCTGGAGCGCTCCAAACAAATCATCCAGGAGTTTTATGCGGAGAAAGGGAATCTGCTTGCTGAAGTCAATGTGGAGCGAAAACCCAACCCTGCGAACAATACAATTGCGCTCGATTTTCAGGTAGAGAAAGGACCCCGCGTTGAAATCGGGAATATCGTCATAAAAGGGAACAAAGAAGTCTCCGACCGAAGCCTGCGGAAAAGGATGAAGGAGACCAAAGAGGATCGCTGGTGGCGTTTCTGGAAAAAGGAAACTTTCAAGAAAGACAAGTTCGAGGAGGATCTGCAAAGCATTCTCGATTACTACAACCAGAAGGGATATTATGATGCCCGGCTGATCAGCGACTCCGTCTATGTCATTCAGGAAGACGGCGGTCCCGCAGTTGCCGTAGAACTGGAGGTGCGCGAAGGACCGCAATACCATATCCGGAATCTGGAATGGGAAGGAAACACGGTTTATGCGGACGAGGCGCTAACGGAGGCGCTCGGCTTTGAAGCGGGCGATGTGTACAACAAGAAGAAGCTCGAGGAGAACCTCTACGCGAACCGCCAGAGCAGCGATGTGATGAGCCTCTACACCAATCGCGGCTATATGCGGTTTAACGCCCAACCAGTGATTCGCGTCGTCGAGGGGGACTCTCTTGACATTCACTTCGACGTATACGAAGGAGAGGTTTACAGTTTCGGGAATATTGAGATTGCGGGTAATACCAAAACCAAAGAGCACGTTATCCGGCGTGAACTCTACACCATTCCGGGGCAGACCTTCAGCCGGGACGCCATTCAGGAATCCATGCGCCGCTTGCAGCAGCTCAGTTACTTCAATGCGGAGGCGCTCGCCAATGGTTTGACTACGGACATCAACGAGGAGAACAAAACGGTAGACCTCTCCTATCGGTTGGAGGAGGTCGGAAGCGACCAGCTTGAGCTTTCAGGCACCTGGGGGCGTTTCGGCCTGATTCTGATGCTCCGGTTCGGATTCAACAATTTCTCGATACAAAACTTTTTTGAGAAAGGAGCCTGGAAACCCCTGCCCTCTGGCGACGGGCAAAAGTTATCGCTGGCTGTTCAAACAAATGGCCGGTATTACCAGAGTTATTCCGTCTCCTTTACGGAACCCTGGTTCCGTGGTCGCCCGACCCCGATAGGTTTCTCGGTATCGCACTCGCGCCTCGGAAGCGGAGGGTATTACCGGTCGTACGGATACAGCTTTGGTGACGCCGCCAAGTTTATCACCACGTCGGGCCGATTCTTCTATGACCGACGCCTGAAATTTCCTGACGATTATTTCAGCGCTTCCAGCAGCATCGGGTATCAGTATTACAACAACGGAAAGGGTGAGAATCGCTTCTACTCGGTGCTTCCATCGGGCGTAAGTCAAGAGGTTACGTTCGAGCAAAGCCTCTCGCGCAACTCACTGGACAATCCTACCTTCCCAACGCGCGGATCGAGTATGCTTCTTTCCTTGCAGGTCGCGCCTCCGCTATTTGGCTCTATTCAGTATCATAAGTGGCGTTTCAAAACGGATTGGAACGTTCCGCTTGCTCCCAAGCTTTCTGTGAGTTTCGGAAGTGATTTTGGTTATATTGGCTCGCTCACGGGGGAAGACGTGATCTTCGAGCGGTTTGATGTCGGCGGCTCTCCTTTCGAGACGCAGGGCATCTATAACTTTGGCAGTGACATCATATACATGCGCGGTTATCCGAGAAGCGCGATTGGTCCTCGTCTGGATGGGCAGGCTAAGGGGGGCACCATCCTCAACAAGTACACATCTGAACTGCGCTGGCTTGCCATTCAGACGCCGCAACTCTCGGCTGCACCCTACGTGTTTGCGGATGCCGCCAATACCTGGAACGATTTTGGTTCTTTTAACCCGGCAGCGCTCTACCGTTCAGCCGGCGTCGGCGCTCGCATTGTTCTTCCCATCGTGGGTATGGTTGAACTGACCTACGGATATAACTTCGATACATTTGTGCCGTCTCAGATTTCTTCGGGGCGTCACAACGGTTCGAACCGCTGGTACTTCCAGTTCTCGCTTGGTCAGGGCTTCCAGTGATTCCGGGTGCTCAGGAGGCGCTGTTAGCGGAGAAACGTCGGCAGCAGCGCTTCTGTCACGCTTTCATGGAAAGTATATTGTGACTCGTTTTGTGGACATGTCCGTATGACACTGTCTTTATTTCGGGGGTAGTAAGTATGAAAACTTTTGTACGCAGGTTTGCGTTGCTCGCGTGGGTGCTGTTTCTGACGGCGCCGGCGGTTTTGCTTGCCCA
>CBDUBU010000079.1:0-14547 GCA_965365465.1 uncultured Rhodothermaceae bacterium | reverse complement strand
GCCTGCCCGGCTCCGCTTCGTCCTGATCCCGGATCAGGAGGGATCAGACCGCGCCCCAGCAATTCGGGAGGATCATTGCTCGCGGCGGCGGGTTGGATCCTTTCCCGCTGCTGAAGAAACAGGCTTCCTCTGACTCCAGAGCAGCTTCAGCGCACAGCCCTGCAATAAACCACCACGCTATTCCCATCTCTGCATGAAAGTCCTCTTTCTTGTCGCCTTCTCGTTGCTGCTCCCGGCGCTCACGCAGGCGCAGAGCGCCCCGAAAATCGAAAGCATACAGGTCAGCGCGGTGCATGAAGCAGCGCCGGAGGGGCCGTTCGTCCATACCGTCTTTTTCTGGCTCAAGAATCCGAGCAGCGATGCAGACCGGCGCGCCCTGCACGAGGGAATCACCGGCCTGAGCAAGATTGACCTGATAGATACGGCCTACATCGGCGTGCCTGCCGCGACCAGCCGCGAGGTGATCGACAACTCCTACGACTTTTCGATCACGTTCATCTTTGCTGACAAAGCCGTTCAGGATGCTTATCAAACGCATCCGGATCATCTGAAGTTTGTCGACAACTATGCCCATCTCTGGGAGCGTGTAATCGTCTATGATGCCGTTCCACCGCAGTTTTAGAGGGCTGAGAGCGGACAGGCGAGGGCCGGATCATTCTTCCTCCCCGCAGAAACAAACGGGTAGGCGCACCCCTGACGAAAGAAAATGGAACTGAGTTTACTCAATTTGCTTCTCGTGTTGCTGGCGGCCTGGGTGGCTGGCAATATCGCCTCCCGCGTCGGCTATCCCGCCGTGCTGGGCGAGCTGCTGGCCGGCATCGTGCTGGGACCGCCCCTGCTGGGCATTTTGCACGGAAGCGAGGCCATCGCTGTGCTTGCCGAAGTGGGCGTGCTGCTTATGATGCTCTACATAGGCATGGAAGTGGACCCGCGCGACCTGAAAAAGGTCTCCTGGCCGGGCGCCCTGGCGGCGCTGGGCGGGTTCATTACCCCGTTCGTGATGGCCTTTCTGACGGTGCGCTGGTTTGGCGGTACGGTCATGGCCGGTCTGTTCGTCGGCATTGCCGCCGGCATCACGTCGCTGGCAACAAAGTCGCGCATCCTGGTCGATCTGAAGCTGCTGGACACGCGGGTAGCCCATGTGATGATGGCGGGCGCTCTCATTTCCGATACGATCTCCCTCATCATCTTTGCGGCCATCCTGGGAGTGGCTGAGAAGGGCAGCATCGACCTCGTGCAAATAGGATTCATCGCCCTCCGCATTGTCGCTTTTTTTGCCGTCACGACGCTGATAGGGTTGAAAGCCTTTCCGTGGCTGGGGCGGCGGCTGTCGGACTGGGGGCTGACCGGACGCACCTTCAACTTCACGCTCGTGCTGCTGATTGCTGTCCTGTTCGGTGAACTGGCCGAGCTTGCCGGCCTGCATTCCATTCTGGGCGCTTTCATCGCGGGCCTCTTCCTGCGCGAAAATGTGCTCGGGCGCACCCTTTCGCAAAGCCTGATGCACGCCGTTCAGGATGCCTCCATCGGCTTCCTGGCCCCGATCTTTTTCGTGACAGCCGGTTTCGAGGTCTCCTTCAGCGTTTTCCAGGCAGACCTGGGGCTGTTTCTGGCTATCATGGTTGTCGCAACGCTGGGGAAGGTGCTGGGAACCGCGCTGTTCTACCTGCCGACCGGCTACGGCTGGCGAGAGGGGCTGGCCATTGGCGCGGGCATGAACGGTCGCGGCGCCGTTGAGATCATTGTGGCCGGCATCGCGCTGGAGATGGGCCTGATTACCCCGGAGATCTTCTCGATCCTCGTTTTCATGGCGATTTTCACGACGGCTGCTGTCCCGCTGTTTCTCAAATGGGGGACGGACTGGCTGCGGCGGCGCGGTGAACTCGTGCGTACGGAAGAAGAACGGCGTGGCGTGCTCATCCTGGGCGCCGAGCCGCTGGGCCGGTATCTGGCAAAGCGCCTTCAGGAAACACGTCCGGTATGGCTGGTCGATACGAACGTCGAACATTGCCGGGATGCCCGCGCCGAGGGGCTTACCGCCATTCGCGGCAACGCGCTCCAGGAAAACGTCCTGAGCGAAGCCCACGCGGCGGAGGCCGATACCCTGATCGCGCTCACGCCCAACCCGGAGGTGAATACGCTCGTCGCGCAACTCGCCCGCGATGTTTTCTTTATCCCCAACATTCACATCCTGCATATGGGGAAGGAGGGAGCCGGCCATAAAGCCGTGCTCGGAAGGCTGGGTGCGACGATGCTTTTCGGCAATCCTGTGGATCTCGGCCTCTGGAACCACTGGGTCCAGCAGCGCTCCGTCCGGGAAGCCGAACTCGAACTGAAAGAGGCTTCCTCCCTCAGCGATGTCCTTACCCGGCAGGAACCGAACGCCCGCTCGCTTCCTCTCGTGCTGCTGCGTGACGATCAGACGCTGCCGCTTCACGAGGGGTTGAGCCTGAGACGGGGAGACAAAATGGTCGTTCTCAGTCACCAGCCGCGACGGGACAGCATCGCGGTTGCTCATGACCGGTTCGACCGCCTCGTGGAGTCCGCGCCCGTTCTCGACCTGAGCGAACAGGTGACGATTGAAGCCTTCTTCGGGATGGCGGCGGGCGAGCTTTCGCCTGTTCTCTCGATGGCCCCGGACGCGCTGACGCGCCGGATGCTCGACCGGGAAGCAGAATCCAGCTCGCTCATTGCGCCTGGGCTTGCCGTGCCGCATTTCGTTATCGACAAGCCTGGTCAGTTTCACCTGGTCATCGCCCGCGCCAGGGAGGGCGTGCTTTTTCCCAGAGAGGGGGAAACGCCGCGCGCGCTTTTCGTGCTGGTTCGTTCACGAGAGGAGCGCACGTTTCATCTGCGTGCGCTCTCGGCCATCGCCCAGATCGTGCAGAGTCCACGATTTGAAGAACGCTGGGAGACGGCGCAAGGACCGGAGGAACTGCGGCGTCTGGTTCGCGCAGCGGAACGGCGGCGTTATGCCGAGGCAGAAAGCTTTCAGGAATCCCGGTAATTTTTCTTTTCCCGTCTCCGGGCGCGTTTCTCGGGGTCATTTCTTGCAGCGTTTGCGCTGCTGCGTCTCGAATCGTGGGTACTGAATGGACACCTATGACATCTGGTTGCTGGTGATCGGGCTGGCCGGCTTCGGGGCAGCCTGGATGCCGCATTTGCTTCATCAGAAGCCCATTTCCTTCCCGATGCTGTATCTGGCTATAGGGGCCGTGCTGTTTGCCGTGTCGGCAAGGCTGGAAACGCCGGATGTGCTCTATTACCGTACAGCCGTAGAGCGGCTGACGGAACTGATCGTCATTATCGCGCTGATGGGGGTAGGCTTGAAGCTGGAACGCCCGGTGGGCTGGGCAAGCTGGGGCGCTACCTGGCGCCTGTTGAGCGTGACGATGCTCTTGTGTATTGCCGGTTATGCCTTGCTGGGGTGGTGGGCGCTCAGTCTCAGCCCGGCGGCGGCGGTATTGCTCGGGGCTGCCCTTGCGCCGACTGACCCGGTGCTCGCCGCTGATGTGCAGTCGCCTGCGCCGCTGGAAGGCGAGGACGACGAAGTCCGCTTTGCGCTCACTTCCGAGGCGGGCCTCAATGACGGTCTGGCTTTCCCCTTCACCAACCTCGCCATTTTGATGGCCGTGGCGGGACTCCGTCCGGAGAAGTGGCTGGTAGACTGGCTGCTGGTGGATGTTCTCTACAAGATCGGCGTGGGGCTGGTCATGGGTGTTCTCGCGGGCCGGCTCGTGGCCTTCATCGTTTTTCGGCTTTCGGCAAAGTCGGAGCGGCCCTATACGGAGGAAGGCATCGTCGCGCTGGCGCTGACGCTGGTGACGTATGCCCTCACGGAATTCATTCACGGGTATGGCTTCATCGCCGTCTTTGTGGCGGCGCTGACGCTGCGCCAGTACGAGCGCCGACACGAATACCACCGGGTGTTGCACAAGTTTACGGACGACATCGAGCGCGTGTTGATGGCCGTGCTGCTGATTCTGCTGGGGGGCATTCTGGCAGGCGACGTGCTCCGCAACCTCTCCTGGGAGATCGTGGCGGTAGGCATCGTCGGGGTTTTCGTGCTCCGCCCGCTTGCAGGCATGGCCGGGCTGGCCGGGCTGAAGCTGCATTTCAGGGAAAAAGCGGCGATCTCCTTTTTCGGCATCCGAGGCATGGGTTCCATCTACTACCTGGGTTACGGTCTCAGGCAGACCAATTTCGATAAGGCGGAAGTGCTCTGGACGGTCGTGGGATTCATCGTGCTGCTGTCGGTTGTGGTTCACGGCATCACAGCTACTCCGGTGATGCGCTTTCTTGATACGGGCCGCTTCCAACGTGATGACGGCGGGATGCAGGAAGGCGAAGCAGAGGCGCAGCATACGTAATCGGGTCCGGCAGGTTATTTCTGCAACCTGCTCTGCTGCACAAAGCTTGCGGGCGGCGCGTTTGTTATTTTGCGTCCTGAAACTTTACGCTCGTTCATTTGCGTAGCCTTCCTGCATCCTTTCGGCGAAAATCCGGCCATGACGAAGCTGTCCGTTTTGCTGGTTATGCTTGCCCTGAGCGGGGCCGCTCTTGCCCAACCGATCCGGCTTCACCCGGACAACCCGCATTATTTCCTGTTTCAGAATCGCCCAACCGTGCTTGTCACGTCAGGCGAGCATTACGGCGGCGTGCTGAATGCCGATTTCGACTACACGCCCTACCTCGATGCGCTTGCCGGAGACGGCTTGAACTACACCCGGATCTTTACAGGTTCCTACTACGAGCCTCCGGGCGCTTTTGGAATCGAAAAGAACACCCTGGCTCCGCAACAGGGAAGCGTTCTTGCGCCGTGGGCGCGAAGCGAGCAGCCGGGCAACGGGGATGGCGGAAACAAGTTCGACCTGAGCCGCTGGGACGACGGCTATTTCAATCGCCTGCAAGACTTCATCCGGGCGGCAGCGGAGCGCGACATCGTCGTGGAGGTTACGCTTTTTTCCTCCATCTACGGCGATGCACAGTGGCGCATTAACCCGCTCAACCCGGCCAACAACGTCAACGGTACGGACATCGTTGAGCTTCGCCGCGTACACACGACGGAAAACGGCAACCTGATGGCGCATCAAGAGCGAATGGTGCGCCGGATCGTTCAGGCGTTGAACCCCTTCGACAACGTCATCTACGAGATCCAGAACGAACCCTGGGCTGATAACCATTATCTGCCCGGCCCGGTCAATCCGTACCTGGCAGACTGGCAGGAACAGTGGATGAACCGCGTCGAGTATCCCACCGAAACATCACTTGCCTGGCAGCGCAGCATCGCTTCGGTGATTCAGCAGGAGGAGTCTGCGCTCCCCAACCGGCATCTGATCGCGCAGAACTATACGAACTTCCGCTATCCGCTTTACGACGTTGATCCGGCCGTCTCCATCCTGAACTTTCATTACGCCTATCCGGAAGCCGTTTCGCTCAACTACGGCTGGGATCGTCCAATCGGCCTGGACGAAACCGGATTTTCAGGAGCCGCCGACAGCACCTACCGCCGTATCGCGTGGAACTTCATGCTGGCAGGGGGGGCGCTGTTCAACAACCTGGACTATTCCTTCACCGTTGATTCTCCGGAAGGCGAAGATACAAACCAGGCGCCCGGCGGCGGCAGCCCCGCCCTGCGCAAGCAACTCGGAATTTTGAAACGCTTTATCGAGGGTTTTGAGTTTGTCCGTATGCGCCCGGATCGGAAGGTCGTCGCGCTGGCGCCGGGCGCTTTCCAGGAAGCCCTTGCAGATCCCGGAAAGGCGTACGCGCCATATACCTGGACGGGCGGCTCCGGGGCGATCTGGTCCTTGAAATACCTGCGGGCGCTTATGAGATTATCTGGCTCGATGTCACGACAGGCGATTCCCGGAAGCAGGAGCGGCGGCGGCATACAGGCGGACGGCTCGCGCTCGAAGCGCCCGCGTACCGGCAAGACATAGCCCTGCGCGTCGTCCTGGCAGATGATCCGTGAGCGCGCTCCGGCGCTAAAGCGTGTCATGCATCTTACAGCAAGCGCTGTGAAGGAGAATGCCCCCGGCCTCTCCGGGCTTCTTTTTCCTTTTACCGTCTTCGCGCAAGCTCAACACCCCCAGCCCCTGCGGGGGCGGTTGCCTTACGTCAGACCAAACCCCGTGCGCCAAAGCGGAAACTGTTATGTCGGGCAGAACCAACCCCTCCCTCCGAGGGACGCAGCCGAAGCGCCGAAGGGTGTTTCCCCCTTTTTAGCGCCTTCGTCGAGCAACAACACCCCCAGCCCCTGCGGGGCAGCCCCCTCCAGGGGACGGTTGCTTTCTGCCTGACTGGAAAGCTTGCGACAGGCGCAGCCAACCCCTCCCTCCGAGGGAGGTGGCGCGAAGCGCCGGAGGGTGTTGCCCGCTCAGGAAAACGCACGGTCAACGTCCATGACATCTTCTAGCGTCGCCAGAAGGCCGGGACGAAAAGGATGAGCACGGTGAAGATCTCCAGACGGCCTGCCATCATGAGCAGCGCCAGGATCCATTTGCCGAGCATCGGGACGTGTGCGTAGTTCTCGGTAGGGCCAAAAGATCCGAAGGCAGGGCCGATGTTGCCCAGGCAGGAGATCGTAGCCCCCAATGCGCTGAGAAGGTCGAGTCCTATGAGCGCCATCACAGCCGTGCCAAAGGCGATCAACCCGAAGTACAGGGCAAAAAAAGACAGGACCTCGCGCATCACCTCCTGCGGCACCACCCGCCCATTCAGCCGGATCGGGATCACCGCCTGCGGATGCACGAGCTGGTTGATCTCCTTGTACGAGTTCTTGACAAACAGCACGTGCCGCACCACCTTGACGCCTCCGCCCGTTGACCCGGCCATGCCGCCGACGAAGAAAAGGATAAACAGCGTGCCGACCGCGAGAGGCCCCCATATCTCATAGTCAGCGCTGCCGAAGCCGGTCGTCGTGATGATCGAAACGGCCTGAAACGCCCCGTAGCGCAGCGCATCCAGGAATGAGCTATAGCCTTCAAAGGCAACCGCGACATCCTCGGCGCGTGCAAGAATACGCACGGAAGGCCGCCAGACGCCGAACGTGACCGAGAGGGAGGCTGCCAGGACGATTGCTGCATAAACCTTGAATTCGGTATCCCGGAACAGGATTATCGCTCTGCCCCGCAACAGGCGATAATGCAGCGCGAAGTTCATCCCGGCCAGAAACATGAAAACCGTGATGACCCAGTCGATGTAAGCTGAGTCATAGTCTGCGACGGAGCCGTTGAGCGTGGAAAAGCCACCGGTAGCCATGGTGGCAAAGGCATGGTTCACGGCGTCGAACAACCCGGTAGCCGGAGCGAGCAGAACGATTTCGATGATGGTAAAGCCGACGTAGATGAACCAGAGGTTCTTGGCAGTCTCCTGCACGCGGGGCGTGAGCTTATCGGAAGAAGGGCCAGGCACTTCCGCCTTGAAAAGCTGCATTCCTGCTACGCCAAGAATGGGCATTATCGCAAGGGTGAGCACGATAATGCCCATTCCGCCGAGCCAGTGGGTGAGGCTTCGCCAGAACAGGAAGCCGTGCGGCATGGCTTCGATCTCAGGCGTATAAGCTCCCCCGAGAATCGTGGCGCCGGTCGTCGTGAAGCCGCTCATGGTTTCAAAAAAGGCGTCGGTGTAAGAGTCGAGCACACCGGTAAACACATAGGGCAGGGCGCCCACGAGCGAAAGCACCAGCCAGGACATCGAGACAATGGCGAAACCCTCGCGCAGGCGCAGGTCCGCGTCGCGCTGCATGGGGCCTCCCAACTTGTACCAGGCCCCGGCGCCTACTGCAAGCGAGAGCAACGCGGTAAGACCGAACCCCCACCAGGAACGCTCTCCATAACCCACGGCAACGCCCATTGGAACGAGCAAGGACACGCCGAGAAAAAACAACAGAGCGCCCAGCGTGCTCGCTACGACTTTGAGATTGAGAACCATGATCCGTTGCGGCTGATGGCGAAGCGTACAGGCAAGTCGCAATATAACCGATGCAGGAGAATCGCGCTCCTGCCGGCGCAGATCCCCAGGGCTATCTACGGCCGAAGATCCGCTCGGCTTCCGCGATCTGGCTCGGGAGGGCAAAAAGAATGACGCGCTCGCCGGGGGCCACCACAGAATCGCCGGTGGCAATCTCTACTTCTCCGCTGCGACGCACGATGGCGCCGATCAGGATTCCCTTCGGGAGAGAAAGTTCTTTCAAGGGCTTGCGCGTGATCCGGGCGTTCGGCGATGCCTGCATCTCCAGCACTTCGGCGTCGAGACCATACACCGAAGCCACACTCAGCACGTTTTTCCCGCGCAAATAGCGCATCACCTCACGCGAAACGACAAGCTTCTTGTTTACCGCTGAATCGAGACCGATGGACTGGCTGATCGGTATGTAGGCCGGTTTCGAGAGCAGGGCAATGGTTTTCTGGACGCCGAGGTGCTTCGCCATTAAACAGGTGACGAGGTTTGACTCTTCATCATTCGTCACGGCTACGAAAGCGTCCATTTCGCCCAACCCCTCCCGGACGAGCAAGTCGATGTCTGTCGTATCGCCGTGAATGACCAGCACATCCGGCAGATCGCCGGCCAGATGCTCCGCAACCAGCCGGTTCGGCTCGATGAGTTTTACACGCTTGTTCTTTTCTCCGGAAAGTTGTTGCGCCACGAGCGCGCTGACGGAGCTTCCGCCAAGCACCATGACGGCCTGAATCCGCTGGTCGGGCTTGCCCATCAGCCGCGCCACCTCTGCAACGGAGTTGGGGCGCGTCAGAATGAAGATCTGATCGTTCTTGACGATCCGCTCGTTCCCGCGCGGCAGAATGGTTCGGATGCCGCGCACGATCCCCATGACGCGATACGTCAGACCGGCGCTTGCTTCGGCCATCTCCTGAAGTGTTTTGCCGACAGCCGGGGATTCCGGATTGATCCGCATCCCGATCAGATGAATGCGTTCGTTGCAAAACGTCAGCACATCGGAGGCGCTGGCCCGGCGGATGAGACGCACGATCTCCGAAGCCGTGCTTTCTTCCGGATGAATGAGCAGCTTGATTCCGAAGTCGGCGGCGTTGAGGACGGGTTTGCCTGATGAAAGTTCGTTCGAGCGCACGCGGGCGATGGTGGTTTTTACCCCGAACCGGTCGGCCATCATGCAGGCAATCAGGTTTACCTCGTCCGTCGAGGTCAGCGCGATAACCATGTCGGCGCGTCGTATCTGCGCTTCCGAAAGCACCTCCGCCGACGTGGCGTTGCCCAGGATCGTCAGCACGTCGAGGTTTTCGCGCACGCTTTCAATGATCTCCGGCGAGGAATCTATCACGATCACATCATGGTGCTCCTGAGACAGGAACTTTGCCACGTCGTAACCGGCTTCGCCTGCTCCAATAACGATTACTCTCATGGATTGGAAGAATTCATGGGTCGTGCGTCAGAACGCCTGCCGGTTTTCGTCGCCTCTTTCGTGAGCGCAAGCCCCTGCAAGTTCGCTCTCCCGCACTGGAGAAAGCACTTTCATCGCTGTGTTCAGCGGGGCCGGAAAGTTTTCCGCAGTATCATGATGCGTGGGCAGAAAAACAATCCTGACGACGAGGTTTTTCGGAACCGACAGGTATTTCCCTACATCACGATGCGAAGAATCCTCTCAGAGACCCGGTAAATATTTTTTATTATAATACCGGGTATATACGCGGTATGGTTTCGATACACGAGAAGCGCAGGGCAGCCGTATGCTTGAGATGAACAAATATGACCTGGAAGATTTCCTGGCCCTTGCGTTGCGGCACCAGGTCATCGACAGTTTTGAGCAACGGGAGAGGACCATCCACCTGAAGGTAGATGGCGAGATGCATTACCTGAACCACGAACAAGCGTGGGTGTTCATCGCCGGGATCATGTACGACTATCTGCGCAAGGCTGCCCTCGGCGATGAGGCAGACGATGAGATCGCGTTATGAAGGCAGGCGCAGGGCGGCCTGCATCAAGAGCCTTTCAACCCTCGTCGGAGTTTGATGGTAACGGTGGCTGCAAAGGCAGCTACCAGTGTCAACGTGGCAAAGACGCCTATCATATCAAGGACTGTCGCGTTCATATCCAAAAAGCAAGGTTGTTTTCTTTTACGGTTGACGCGCCGCGCAATCAGGGCGCAGCACATTCAAGTCGCGCCCATGTACGAACCTTTCGGCCATAAGATCTGTGCCGGATGCATAGTAACCGCTTCCGCTACAATAATTTTACACAAAAGACCCTGATATAGCCGGGCAGGAAAAGGAACATGGCTTGCCGGTGTATTCGCAGGATGCAGATTGTCTTCAGTGAACCCCCGGCAAAAGCGCCGACCCGCACCCACATTCTGTTAAGATTCCTGGTAGAATAAAACCACAAGGAACTCCCCATGCCTGGAGCGTATGGTTATGAGATTTATAACAGACGAGGATATAAACCTCGTTTCTTATTCCAAAACAAGAATATGGAAGGAGCCATGAATGATTTGGTTACACCTGCCCGGCTGGAGAATGGCCTTACCTACGAAGCATACCGGGAATACTGGAAGGCCGAACTGGCATTGTCGCAGGCCGGGATGGATCGGGATAGCCGCAAACGTTTCTTTTACAAAAAGTACAACCTCGAGCGCTCGGAAGCGGTGCATCAGGCTTACCGGGTTTCGGAGGGCCTGCGTGCGCAGGTGGCCTCGATCAACGCGCCTCAGTACTGGATGGTGTTGACAGAAACGTGGTGCGCCGACTCTGCTTATTGCATTCCTGTCATTGCGGAAGCGGCCGGCCTGAACAGCAACATTCAACTGCGCCTGCTGCTGCGCGACGAGAATCTGGATGTCATGGATCAGTTCCTGACCAATGGGGGGCGCGCCATTCCGAAACTCGTCGCCTTTGATGCAGACGGCGCTGTGCTTTTCACATGGGGTTCCCGTCCTGCAGGAGCCATACGTCTGCGGGATGAACTGAAGGCCGCAGGTGCGGAGCCGCAGGCGATAACCCGCGCTGTCGTGGACTGGTACGATCAGGGAGGGTGGAATGAAGTGGACGCAGAACTTGCAGAAGCGCTTGTCTGTGTAGACGAGTTGTGCTGATGCCTTCAGCACAGGCAAGGCGCCGCCTGATTGCGTCCCTGTCGGGTGTGTGTCGCCGGTCTGCTTTTCCGTTTGCCTGAACGGTAATCCCTGTCATGCCGGCAAACGGAGCGGCCAATGGGAAAGATATGTTCCGGGAGGAAGGGGTGTTGAGATTGGGTCTGCCGCTCGGTATCATAGGCGGCAGATTCAATTTTGGATATGCAACGTTAGGGGCCGTTATTGCAAATGAAAAAAACGAAAGATTCCTGGACCGTCACGCATGATCTGGCGCTCATTTATGTAGCTCTTGCCTACGGGACTGACAGCAAGCTCAGCGACGAGGAGTTGAACACGATTACTGCCAGGTTGCAGGGCTGGAGCGAGGGAGCCGGGATGGAAGAAGTGCAGGAAGTCGTGCTCGAAGCGATAGCCGTGTTTTTGCAGGAGGATGCCAGGGAAGAGATTCAGCAGTCGATGCGACTGCTGAAGGAAACCCTCTCTGAGGCAGAGCGTCGCCGTGCGCTCGAGGAAATCGTTCAGGTTGCCATGGCCGATGGCGTTCTGCTCCGCAGCGAGCGCAGCCTTATTTCTGCGCTGGCGAGCGTGTGGGAAGTGAAGGCTACAGGAGATCTTCTGCTACAGGCTTCGGCGGCGCAGGCCGAACACCGCGCCGGATGGACGCTCCTGCATGACATTGCGCTGGTGTACGTGATTGTAGCGCACGCTCCCGATAACGAACTGAGCAGTAAGGAAATAGGCGCGATTCTGGAACGTTCCCGTGACTGGCAGCCCGATCTGGAAGAGGAAGAAGTGCGCCGCATCGTTCGCGAAGCCCTCCAGTTTTATTCGGAATCGCCCGAGCAGGAGGAACTTCAGAAGTCGGTGTGGGCGCTGCGAGACAGCTTGCCGGTGATGCAGCGCCTTGCGCTGTTGAACGATCTCGTTTACATCTCCGAAGCAGACGGAGCGTTTGACGAGCAGGAAAAGAGCATGATACATTCGCTCTCACGGGCGTGGAACCTGCATGTCCGTTTCAACGGAACCGTGGATGCCTGAAAGCCGGCTGTTGATTTGACTTTCGTTGCCGGGCAAGGTTAAGGGTTCTGCCGGCTTTCCGGAGCCGGAGCGTCCTCGATGTACCGGGGCGTTTCGCGAGGATTGCCCTCCCAGGTGTTTTCATAATCAACGCCGTTTGCTTCGAGATCAACGTCATCGAAGGCGCCGAAGCCCATAGCGAAGGTCCCCTGGGTCATGGCTTTCCTGATCCGTTTCATGGCCTCCTTGCGGATAAGCTTTCTGGTGATCGGCAGCAATCCGAGAAAGCCGAGAAGGTCTGTGAGAACGCCCGGCGTTATGAGCAGCGCTCCTGCTACGATGATAATGACGCCATCGAGCGCCTCCGTACCCGGCATATCGCCGCTTGTCAGGCGGTCGTTGAACCGGCGCCAGACGGACAAGCCCTCGCGTTTGAGCAGCATACTGCCGGCAAGCGCTGTTGTGACGATAATGGCAATGGTGGGCCAGAAACCAATCAACTCTCCGAGCTTGATAAGCAGGCCAAGCTCGATGATGGGCGTAATGAGCAAAACAACCAGGATACGTGCAAACATGGGGTCGGGCGTTAGACTAGTATCGGGATGGAGAGCATACGGCGGGCGCAAAAAAATGCTCCTTCTTTTCTGTTGTAAAAAGCCTGTAGAAGTCCGTTCCACTTGAATTCGATCCCTGCAAGGGCTACCATCTACAGGAGACGTAAGCGTGCAATTCCATTGGAGACTGTGCCGGCAGCGCCGCTTTCCCGGTTTGCCAGACCGTCTATTGCAATCCTGCTAGCCTTTCCCCGACCGTTATGCTTCATATCCATAAGATCCTGGTTCCGACAGACCTTTCGCCAAGTTCCGACGCAGCGCTGCATCTGGCCTTCGAATTGGGACGGGCGTTTGGCGCCGAGGTTCACGCGCTTCATGTAACGCCCGTCACCGGTCATGAGCCGGTGCAACAGCTTTTCAAACGGCTTCTGGGCGAGACCGAGGTGCATCCGCACGTGGAACGCGAGCTGCAAGACCAGATGCACCGGGTGCGAGACGGCAGGTGGGACGAGAACTTGAAGGTCAGGTGGATGAACATCGAGGGCGCTCAGGTAGCCTCCGAGATCCTGCTTTATGCCGACGAAAAGGACATCGACCTCGTGGTGATGGGCACGCACGGGCACAGGATGCTCGAATCGCTGTTTCTGGGCAGCGTCTCAGGCGAAGTGCTGCGCCGCTCCGAGCAACCTGTGCTTACCGTGCGGAAATCTGCGGCTGCCGCCGGCTTTTCCGACATCCGGCGCATTCTGGTCCCTGTCGATTTTTCAAAGCATAGCGGGGAGGGCTTGCAGGCGGCGAAGGAACTGGCGCACCGGTCAGGGGCGACGCTGGCGCTGCTGTTCGTGGCTGAGGAAAGGATCGTGCCTGTTTTCAGCGATACCGGCCTTCCTGCACTCTCCGTGTTGAAAATGGAGGACGAGGTCGTGCAAAAGGCGGATGCGGCGCTGCGTCAGCTTTATGCCACGACGGAAGGGCCGGACATAGAGGCAACGTTTCACGTCAGCAGCGGAAATCCCGTTCAGGAGATTCTCGATTTTGCAGAGCGGGAAGGCATTGGCATGATGGTGATGACGACGCCCGGCGCCGCCGGAACCGACCGGTTTTCGCTCGGCAGCGTTGCGGAAAAAGTGGCGCATCGCGCTTCTTGCCCGGTGCTCACGCTCAAGGCATTCGGCCATTCCCTGCGCGGCGAGGGAAGCGCCGCGCAGCAGCTTTAGGGCCTGCTATCCGGCATCAGCATGTCGCCGCCGACTCTGCCTCCAGCAGCCGGGCGAGAGGGGCCTGCTTCCACAGGGGGTTATACTTGCGCATCCAGCGCCTGTCAAGGAAATGTTTTAGCCGGAGAACAGGCTTGCCGCGCATCCAGAACTGACCGGATACCCACAACGCTTCCGGGGCGCCGGTGGATAGGATGAGCGGCGCGACAGGATAGGGGCGGAAGGATTCCATTTCCGTAGATTCCGAAAGCGCGTCTGCGTGCAGCGCCCGTTCCAGATTGTCACGCAGGGCGCGTCCCTGTTTCACCGCGTGAACGCCGATTCGGGCGAGACGCTCATGGCCGGTCACCGCAGCGCAGTCTCCGGCTGCAAAGAGCCAGGGGTAACCGGGAGCCTGAAGGGTAGGGCGGACCCTGACGAAACCCTTTTCATCACACGCAAGGCCGGCATTCCTGAAGATCGAAAGGCCCGTCGAACCGGTAGCCCACAGGACGGGGTCTGCCGGAACCGTAAGGCCGTTCGAGAGCGAGGCCGTCCCATTGCCAACCGAGTCGATGTCGCATTCGAGGTATACGCGGGCGCCGCGCTGCGTGAGAAGCCTCATGGCGTAATCGCCCATTCCGCCGGTCAGTTCCTGCAGGAGCTTTTCGCCGCGTTCCACGAGCGTGATCTGCCGGAGGGGTGACGCACC